>NZ_JBSFTP010000019.1:0-94496 GCF_053591315.1 Streptomyces sp. NPDC003042 | reverse complement strand
ACGTCGTCGTCGGGGCCGACACTGACGATCTCCTCGCTGCAGATCTCGCCGACGGCGGTCCGCTCGGGGTCCTTGCCCTCGGCCAGGACGCGTACCACCAGGTCCCGGTCGGTGACCACCCCGCGCAACCGGCCGTCGTCGGTGACCAGGACGTCGCCGATGTCCGCATCACGCATCCGGCGGGCGGCGTCATGGACCGACGTCCGCTCACCGACGGTGACCGGGCCCACGGTCATGATCTCCCGGACCGTCCGGACCGTCCGGGTCGTCCGGGCCTTCCCGGACGCGGCTTCCTCCTCGGGTGGAGGCGGCGCGGGGAGCTCGGGAGCGGTGTTCTCCAGGGGGACGGCCGCCCCGCGCACCAGTCCCAGCTGGACGGCCGGGCGCGGCAGCAGGGCGTCCAGGAGCCAGTCGCTTGCCACGCGCAGGCGGTTGCCCGGCATGGCCAGCAGGTGGTAGCCCCGGGTGACGGCCTTCGCGGCGGGGCCGGACAGCGGCAGCCGGAAGGGGTTGGCGGCGGCCTGCATCCCGCCGAGGTCGACGGCGAAGCCCAGCTCCCGCGCCCGGTAGGGCTGCGGCTCGCCCGCACCGCAGGAGGCGGCGACGTTGTACGCGGCCAGCCGCCCCTGGCGCACCGCGTGCTGGGCGGTCATCGGGGTGGCCTGCCCGGGGCGGGAGGGGTCGGGCACGGCGGCGGCGTCACCGCACGCGAAGATCTCCGGGTGGCCGGGCACCGACAGCCGCTCGTCCACGACCAGGCGGCCCTTGTCGGTGGGCAGCCCGCTCTCCTCGACGAACGGGTCGGGGCGCACCCCGACGCACCAGATCAGCGAGCGGGTGGGAATGAACGAGCCGTCGGTCAGCCGGACCCCGCCCGCGGTGCTGAGCCGCACGGAGGTCTGGGTGCGCACGATGACCCCGCGCTGCTCCAGCACGTGCGCGGCGGTGGCGGACAGGCGCGGATCCAGTTCGGGCAGGACGCGGGGGGCCACGTCGGTCAGGAACCAGCGGGGCCGGCCCAGTCCCGGGCGGGAGTGCGCGAGGGCGTCGGTGAAGAGGTGGCCGTGGGCGGCGAGTTCCGTGCCGGTGTATCCGGCGCCCACGACGACGAAGGTGCAGCGGGCGTCGCGCTCGGCGCTGTCCTCGGCGACGTCCGCCAGCTCGATCTGCCGCGTGATGTGATCGCGCAGGTACAGGGCTTCCGGCAGGCCGCGGAAGCCGTGCGCGTGCTCCGTCACGCCGGGGATCGGCAGGAGCTTGTTCACGCTGCCGACGGCGACGATCAGGCGGTCGTACGCCGTGGCCGACCGCCCGCCCTCGGGGTCGGTCCACTCCACGGTCCGCCGGTCGAGGTCGAGGGACCGGGCCTCGCCCAGGAGCAGCCGTACGCCCGGCAGGGCGGTGGCCAGGGCGCCCGAGATCCGCCGGGGCTCCAGGACGCCGGTGGCCACTTCGGGCAGCAGGGGCGCGTAGAGGAAGTAGTCGGTGGGGTTGAGCAGGGTGACGGACGCCTTTCCCCGGGCCAGGCGTCCGAGGGTGCGGGCCGCGTGGAATCCCGCGAACCCGGCCCCGATGATCAATATCCGCGGTCCGGCCATGGCTCCCTCCCGCCACGTGGTGCGGCGGCCCCCCGGCTCTGATGCGCGTCGCGGCCCGGGAGCCGCCCACCGCTCACCGGCGCGCCTGCCCGGAGGGGCCTCGCGCAAACGGCTGGACGCGTCCGGGCCCGTGGCCAGGGGCGGGGTGCTCAGGGCGGGGTGCTCAGGGCGGGGTGCTCAGGGCCGGCGGTCGGCGGTTTCCTCGTGTTCCTCGTGGAAGGCCGCCGTCCGGGGGCCCATGGAGCGGTAGAGCATGGGTGAGGTGGTGATCGATTCGGCGGGCAGGCAGTTCTTGGTGTCGACGACGACGCGTGGGGCGGCCATGCGGGTGGCGAGGTTGTTCCAGTCGGCGTCGGTGGTCTCGGGCCAGTCGGTGAGCACGATGGCGGCTTCGGCTCCGGTGACGGCGTCTTGGAGGGTGGTGGCGACCTCGACGCCGGGGAAGTGGGCGGTGATCTGCTCGGGGCCGAGCGTGGGCTCGTACACGCGCAGGCGGGCGCCGAGCGTCTGGAGTTCGGGGATCAGGCTCATGCAGGGGGCGTCGCGCAGGTCGTCGGTCCACGGCTGGTAGCGCAGGCCCAGGACGGCGATGGTGGGCTCGCCGGTGTGGAGCCTGGCGGAGCCGAGGGCGTCCTCGATGAGGCGTACGGTGCGCAGCTGCTGGAGCTGGTTGGCGGCGATGACGGCCTCGATGACGGGCAGCGGCCGGCCGGTGAGGCGGGCCCAGTGGCGCAGGGCCAGGGTGTCCTTGGGCAGGCAGGAGCCCGCGTAGCCGCCTTCGGCGCGCAGGAAGGCCGGGCCGATGCGCGGGTCGAGACCGGTGCCGGTGAGCACGTCGTCGATGTCGGCCCCGGTGCCCTCGCACAGGGTGATCAGATCGCCGACGAAGCTCACCTTGGTGGCCAGGAAGGCGTTGCTCGCGTACTTGATCACCTCGGCGGAGGTCGGGTCCGTGACGACGAGCGGAGCGTCGATACCCCGGTACAGCTCGCGCACCGGCCCCTCCAGCCCCGCTTCGCAGACACCGGCGACCAGGCGGGCCGGGTGGCGCCAGTCGTCGATCGCCGCGCCCTGGTTGAGGAACTCCGGGCTGTACACGTACCGTCCCGCCAGAGCCGCGCCCAGGGAGCCCTCGCAGTCCAGCCAGGCCACGCTGGTGCCCGGCGGAACCGTGCTCTTGACCACGATCAGGCCGGGCAGCGGATCCAGCTCCAGCACACCGCGCAGGGCCGCGGTCACCTGGCGCAGATCCGGCCGCCCCGAGGCGGTCGGCGGCGAGCCCACCGCCACCACCACCGCGTCCAGCGGGCCGGCCAGGCGGGTGGTGAACGACAGGCTCTGCGCGTCGAGAGCCGCTGCGAGGGGAATCCCCAGACCGGGCTCCTCGAACGGCAGCCGCCCCCCGGCCAACAACGCCACCCGCTCCGCGGCACTGTCCACCCCGGTCACCACATGCCCCTGCTCGGCCAGACCGAGCGCGGCGGTCAGCCCCACATAGCCCAGGCCCACGACCCCGACACGCATAGCAGCTCCCTGTCCTCACCATCCGCGGATTGCCTGCCCCGGCCGGAGCCTCTACCGAACCCCCGCCGACGCGTGCACCATCCTGTGGCCGCACCGGGGCCCCCGCATCCGGGACGGTGCCTGCGGCCTTGCGGATTCACCCTTCCGCGACACGAGCGCGACACGAGTGGTGATGCCGCCGGTCCTGCCACCGCCGGAGCCTCCGGGGTCTCACACGGTGACGACCATCTTCGCGCGCGCGTGCTCGTGCGAGGCGCGCCGCGTACGGGGCGCCGCGCATGAGGTGCCAGTCGCGGGCGTTGACCGCAGCCGCGTGAACCCGTACCAGCACCTCGTGGGCGGCGGGCACCGGCCGGTCGGCCGATGAGCGGCACCACGCGCCACGGTAGGCATCCACAGTCGCGGACAGCGGCGGACCCAAGACTGAAGTCCAGTCGCTTGGGTCGCTTCGGTCGCTGAGGGCCAAGAAGGCAGCGACTGAACGAAGCAGCGACTGAACGTCTTCAGTCGCTGCTTCAGTCGCTGGGTGTTTCCGCAGGTCAGGCGGCTTATATAGGGCAGACAGCGACCGAAGCGACTCAACTTCCGGTATATGAAGACATTTGCGCGCGTGTGTGCGTGTCATAGATAGGAGGCTTCAGTCGCTTCAGTCGCTGTTTGGGTAGTCCTACCCCCTCTGATCTGCGATTCTGTCTCAGCGACCGAAGCAGCGACTGAAAGGTCTCAGTCGCTGTTTCTCAGTCGCTGGTCGCTGTTTCCGTCACCCGTTCACCACGCCGATGCGGTCCGTCCGGTTTGGGTGATCGTCCGCTAGGGTGTGACGGTTCCATAGTTGAGTTTGAGTCGCTTCGGTCGCTGTTGGAGTCGTAGATGCCCTCTGAGCTGCAGCTTTCATGCAGCGACCCACGGGCGGACTCAGTCGCTGACCGGCAGGTAGCCGCATGACGCCCTCCTCCGCGCCCGAAAGTCGCTCGGTCGCTCGGTGGTGCGCCGAACAGGGTTGGCCCGTCCATCCGCTGGCTCCGATGCTCAAGACGCCACCCAAGAACTGCGTCCTGTGCCGGACCCCCGGCCACCAGGCCGCAGGGTGTCCGTGCCTCCCCGTGGGCCGCTGGTGCCACGGGTTCCACGCCGCCACCACCGACCCCGAGCGCATCGACTCCTGGTGGGGCCCCAACCCGGGCTTCGGCATCGCCGTGGCCACCGGGGCGGCCGGGCTCGTGGTCATCGACGTGGACGCGCACGGCGGCGAGGTGCCGCCCCGGGACCGGATCCTGCCCGGGATCCACATTCCCGGCGACGTGGCCCTCGACGGGCTCTCCAACGGCTTCCACACCCTCGCCGTGCTGGCCGCCCTGCGCGGTGCGCCGGATCCCGCCCAGGACAGGAACACCTTGCGCGTACGGACCCCCTCGGGCGGGCTGCACCTGTGGTACCGGGCCGGGGCCGGCCGCCGCTGGCTGTGCTCCGCCGGTACGGGCAAGAGCCGCGCGCTGGCCTGGCAGGTCGACGTACGGGCCGAGGGCGGCTACATCGTGGCGCCCGGCACCGTCACGCAGGCGGGCATGTACGAGGCCGTGGGCCCCTGCAGGACCCCCGCGGAGCTGCCCGAGTGGCTGGCCGAGGAACTCCTGCGCACCGGGCACCTGCTGCGCGAGCAACCCGAGGCCCCGTCGCCCGTACAGGTGCCCCTGCGGGCCCGGCACGCCGTCATCGCGGCCGGGGGCGGGAGGGACAAGGCCGCCGCCGTGCTGAGCACCGTACTGGCCGAGGTCGCCGCCTGCGGCAGCCAGGCGCACTCCGCCGGGTTCTCCGAGAAGCTCAACCGCGCCGCGTACACGGTCGGCGGACTGGTCGCGGCCGGCCACCTGGCCGCCTCCGACGCGGAACGCGCCCTCCAGGACGTCGCCGACCACGTACGCCCCGGCCAGCAGGCCCGCGTACGCCAGATCATCGCCAGCGGGATGACCGCGGGGCAGAGCAAGCCCCTGTACGCCGGAGGCCGCCGATGACGCACCCCACCGGCCGCGGCGGGGACTTCGACCCGGTGGCCGTCGCCCAGCAGATCCTCGCGGGAAACCCCACTCCGCTGCCCGCGCAGGCCCAGTCGCAGCCCATGCTCTTCCAGGCGACCGCCGGCGGCCTGCTGCCCGACAGCCTCACCGACCGCGGCAACGCCAAGCTGTTCGTACGCCTCTACGGGCGCGACTACCGCCACGTCCCGGGCCTCGGCTGGTACAAGTGGGTCGGCCACCGCTGGGAGCTGGACGAGGACGACACCGTCGTCTGGGCGGCAGGGGAGATGGCCGAGCAGCTCGCCGTGCACGACCCGACCGGTGAGAACACCACCACCAGCCTGCGCCAGCACCGCCGCCGCGCCCTGTCCACCGCCGGCATGAAGGCGATGCTCCTCCAGGCCAAGTCCGCCCCCGGCATGGTCCTCAACGCCGCGCAGCTCGACGCCGATCCGTACGCCCTGTGCACTCCCAAGGGCGTCGTGGACCTCCGTACGGGCCTCATGAGCGCCCCCGACCCGAGCAAGCACTACCACTCCAGGGCCACCTCCGTCGCGCCCGATCCCCTCCCCGCCAAACGCTGGCAGAGCTTCCTGCGCGACACCTTCGGCGACGACGCCGAAGGCCAGGAGATGATCAGCTTTCTGCACCTGCTCCTCGGCTACTCCATCACCGGGGACGTGGGCGCGCAGATCATGCCGTTCCTGTACGGCATGGGAAAGAACGGCAAATCGGTCCTGCTGGACGTCATGGTCAAACTGCTCGGCGACTACGCCGACGCCGCCCCGCCCGGCTTCCTGATGGCCAAGCCCTTCGAGGGCCACCCCACCGACCTCGCCGAACTGCACGGCCGGCGCGTCATCGTCTGCTCCGAACTCAAGCCCGGGGACCGCTTCGACGAGGCCCGGGTCAAGCTCCTGACCGGCGGCGACCGCATCAAGGCCCGCCGCATGCGGCAGGACTTCTTCTCCTTCGACCCCACGCACAAGCTGTGGCTGCTGGGCAACCACCGCCCCGAGGTCGGCACCGGCGGCTTCGCCTTCTGGCGCCGCATGCGCCTGATCCCCTTCGAACGGGTCGTCTCCGACAGCCGAAAGGTCGACAACCTGGCCGACGCCCTCGTCCAGGAGGAAGGCCCCGGCATCCTGGCCTGGCTCATCGAAGGAGCCCGCCGCTACCTGGGCGGCGAGAAGGACCTCACGGGACCGGACCGGGTGTCCATCGCGACCACGGCGTACGCCGAGACCGAGGACCACATGGGCCGCTTCATCAACGAGGCCTGCGCGCTGGAGCCCGGGATGCGCGCGGAACAGAGCCGGATGTACCAGGCGTACCGGCAGTGGTGCGTGGACGAGGGGGCCAATCCGGTCACGTCACGTGCATTCGCGGCCCGCGTGCGGGAATCCCTTGGTATGAGCAGCCCGAAGCAGATGCTGACGTCCAATCAGCGCAAGTACTACCCAGGGATCGGTCTTCTCGCCGACCCAGGCGAGGAGGAAGACCGGTGAGCGCCCTCATCGAGCCCCATCAGATCGCTCACGAATCCGAGATCGTCTGGCTCGAGCCGATCGACGAACTCGACTACGTACGCCAGTCCCTGGACCGGCTCCAGAACCGCCGCGGGCGCCCCCCGTACCACCGCGACGGCCGGATGGTGGGCTACGCGACGCTCTCCGGCACCGCGAAGGCCTCCAGGGCGTCGGGGACCTTCCTGCGCCGCGTCTTCTGGCTGCTTCCCCACGACCGCGACGAGCAGCCGCACGGCAGTTACGCCTCCAGCTCGCCGTCGGAGGCGATCGACCCGCGCACGATCGCACCCGGAGTGACGGGCCACAAGACGCAGCGCTCGGCGGGTCCGCCGTCACCGGCGATGAGAGAGCTGGGAATAACGCTTCCGGAGAGCTGAGAGCCCCGGCCCGCGGTGCTCGGTCCACCGCCCGCGGTGCCGGCCGGCCCCGGCGTGCCCGGTGCCGGCCGGGGCCGTGACGGGGCGGCCGGAGCCACCGCGCGTGCGGGTCGACTGCGATCGCGTTCGCAATGCCGCCGCCACTGGTGAACTCACCGCCGCCCTCGGCGGGCAGGCCGTACCGCTCGCGCAGCCGGTGCATCACCGCCGCACGTTCCACGCCCAGGGCGGCGACAGTGCCCCCGGGCTGGACCGATGTACGCGCCGCGCAGCACGCGGCGGCGAGGACGACGGTCACAGCGGGACACGGCGAGGAGAGCGCGGTGGTGATGCCGAGATCGCCACGGGTCGATGCGATCGCGAACAATGGCTCAGTGGCCGGGCGGGCTGCTCGGTGGTGAACAGCCGGACCGCGCGGGTGGTGCCCGGCGCGTCTCAGGAGATGAGCGAGCGGCCGGTGGGCGTCAGCCGCAGGATCCGGGGGGCTGCTGTCTGTTCTCGCTCGATGCCCGGCAGGATCTCCTCCCGTGCGAGGGGATGGGCCTGTACATCGGCAAGGTGCTGTCGGTAAGCGGTCTCGTCCGGATACGAGGTGAAGACCGCGGCGACGTTCTCTCCGGTGCGGACGGGCAGTCTGGGGAACGTGTTGTGCGCTGTCTCGGTGGTGAGGGCGGCGAGCGGCGCGGGATCCGTCCTGTGGAGCAGGGGGAGGAGGCCGTCCCGGATCAGCGCGATGCCGTCGTGCCGCCCGGGAGGGAAGGACCACATGGTGACGGACACGAATCGCTCCGGTGCCGGAGCCCCGACCTGGGGCCGCTCGGGCGGGGGGAGAGCGAAGCCGTTCTCGTCCGACAGGGGGCGCAGCAGCAGGACGTCGTCTGAGTCGATCATGGTGGCATTGGCCTGGGGGCCGTGCTCGGCCCAGACGGGGCCGTCGTAGAAGGCCGTCAGCGCGCGGTGTCGTGCCGCCATGTCCCGGAACCCCCGCAGCCAGACGAAGCGGTCAGGGTCGTCGAGGTCGCGGAACTGGCCGAGCACGGACATCCCTGCCTCTTCCTGGGTTTCGATGAACTCCTGGTCGAACAGTTCGATGAGCTCGTCGCGTCGGCCGGGACGCAGTGTGTACTGGCGCAGTTCGATCACGGCGGGGCGGACGACGGGCTCAGTGGGGGGCACGCGGACTCCTGTTCAGTTCTGTTCTTCGGGCGCGGGTTTCCGGCTCGTTCAGTCGGAGCCGGGCGTGGACTGACGGTAGGACGGATGTGTGCCAGGGGTTGTCAGGGTTTCCGGGAGAGAATGTGCCCATGTCCGCTGGTCGACTGCTGTCGGTGTTGCTGTTGCTGCAATCCCGTGGCCGCATGTCCGCGAGAGGGATAGCCGACGAGCTGGGTGTGTCCGTGCGGACGGCATACCGTGACCTGGCGCGTCTGCAGGTCGCCGGCGTTCCGCTCTATGCGGAGCCGGGCCGCAAAGGCGGCTACCAGCTGCTCGACGGCTATCGCACCCGCCTGACCGGGATGAGCCAGGGTGAGGCGCGGGCGCTGTTCTTCGCCGGGCTGCCCGGCCCCGCTGCCGACTTGGGGCTTGCGGCGGAGGTGACGGCGGCACGGCTGAAGCTGCTGGCCGCGTTGCCGGCGGAACTGCGTGAGGAAGCGGCACGGACCGCGGCGGTGTTCTACCTGGACGCTCCGGCCTGGTACCGGGATCCCGAACAGAGCCCGTATCTGACCCTGTTCGTCGACTCGGTGCTCACACGGCGAGTGGTGGACGTGCGCTACCGCCGTTGGCGCGCGCCGCAAGAGGTGCATCGCCGTCTTCGCCCCTACGGCCTGGTACTCAAATCCGGTACCTGGTATCTCGTGGCCGCGGCGGAGAGCCGGATCGGGACCTACCGGGTCACCCAGGTCCTCGACGCGGCGCTGAGCGACGAACGGTTCGATCGCCCCCAGGACTTCGACCTGGGCGCGTACTGGACCTCGTACCTCGACGGCTTCCAGACACGCCGCTACACCGGCACAGCCACCATCCGCCTGTCCCCACGGGGACGCCGACGCCTGCCGGACAACCTTCCCCCGGAGGTGGTGCGGGCGGTCGAGTCCACCGCGACCGCCGTGGGCGACGACGGGTGGGTCGAGGCGGTCATCCCGACCGAGAGCACCCAGCACGCGTGCGGTGAGCTACTGCGGCTCGGCGGCGACGTCGAGGTCCTCGCGCCGGCGGAACTACGCCAAGCCATGGCCGACACGGTAGGTGTACTCGCCCGGGCATACGGGATCGCCTGACCCACCAGGAAGGCACCGCGCGCGAGTCTGGTCGTCACCCGTCAGGACACGGCAGCCCCCGGTCCCCATGCCGACGGAGAGGTCTGCCCGAAGAGGTGCCGGTCGGCCACGTACGACAGCACCGGACGCGGAGATGCGCGCGGCGCCGGGCCACCCGGGGCGAGGGGTCTAGGACGTCAGTCCCCGACAGGGCTGTCAGTGTTCCGAGGTAGCGCCCCGGTCGGCTGCTGCCTTGGCCACCCGCTCCAACTGGTCTCGATAGTTTTCCCACCACGCCGAGTCGCCGGGCGCCATGTTGTCGCTGCCGATCCGCAGTCCCGCGACACCGTCGATGAGCTCCCGGACGATGTCGGCATGGCCGACGTGCCGATCGGTCTCGGCGATCATGTGGACGAGGGCCCGGCGCAGCGTCAGTTCGTTCCGCTCGCCCCAAGCCACTCGGCCGACCGCGTCGAGGGGCAGCGTCTCGATCGTCTCGTCCGAGTGGGCCCATGCCCGCCGATACAGCCCGACTATCTGCTCCCGCGTTTCGTCGGCGGTCGCCCACATGTCGGCGTTCGTCTCGGTGTTGCCCGTGATCCAGAGGGGCGGCGCATCGGCGAACGGCCGCCCAAAGGTATCGCCGAAGTACATCGCCTCGGCGCCGGTCGCGTGCTTGACGAGCCCCAGGAGATTGGTGCCGGTCGGCGTCATGGGACGCCGCACGTCGTATTCCGACAGCCCCTCAAGTTTCCACAGCAAGGCCTCGCGAGCGTCCTGGAGGTAGAGGTGCAGATCCACCTTGGCATCTGATTCGATCATGGGACACAGTCTCCTTCAAAACCCGGTTTTGAACCGGGCCCTTGGGGGACCGGACGGTGGCTGGGCTGCTGACACCTGCTCCCCGGACGACTTCGCTCGCGCGGGCCGGCCGCCGGAGAACCCGGGTCACCGAGCACCTCGGACTGCGGTCGGAGTCCGCCGTAAGCCTCTTCCGTGGTGAAGAGCGGTCCAGCCGGATGAGAACCGGGTTGGCCGTTCGAGCGCCAGGGCCGTCACATCCGGCTTCCGCCGGACGGACGCCTAAGGTACTCCCGGCGCCGGCGCCTCGCTTGGAGAGTGCCGGCGTCCGGCGTCTACAGGGTTGGCCAGCCCGCGGAACGCACCCGGGGAGCGAAGCGCTGATCCGTCGGGCGACGGGGCGCGGAAGGTCGGATCGTGAAAGGCGGACGGGCAGCTGACGAATACCGGATCGCTGAAGACCAGTTCCAGGCCGTGGTGGTAGGCCAGATCGTGGCCTGCGGCGAGCCGGAGCTGTCCGCCGTCCCAGGTGACGACGTCCCAGTCCCACCAGGACCCTTCAGGGAGCTGGATCGCAGCATGCGCTCGTTCGACATCCACCCGCGGCCCCGCCCCTCATCCCGTTCGAACAGATCGACAGGCTACACAGCGGCTAGGAGCATGCGACTTGACGAGTGAGGAACCTTGAGGTGTCTCCATTCGGGAGGTGGCTTCAAAACCGGGTTTTGAAGACTCGCATCCGGCTGCCGCACTCGGGCCGCAACCACAGGACCGGAGACCGTCCGCCGCTGCCTGTGGCCGCACCTCCGCCCGCCCTTCAAAACCCGGTTTTGAAAAAATGGCGCTGCGAGATCCGACGCAGCGGACGAGCCGCGACCGATGAGTCGGCTCTGCCGCGCAGTTTTCAAAACCGGGTTTTGAAGAACGTGCGGGACGGGAGTCCGGTTGGGGGACCCGTGGTCAGCTTGCCGAAGCAGCCTGGCTTCTCGGACGCCGTCATCGAGCTGGCAACGTGAGCTGCCGCATGAAAGTCTTTGGGCCGATGGACTCTCACAACAAGGCCGCGGTCGGCGAACTGCTGCACCAGCGTGGCTGGCGCAAGGCGTTCACCGTCGCCGAGATGGTCAACAAGTGGGCCTGGCTCGTGGACGCTGTCGACCGCGGATACGGCGACTTCGCCCACGAGTACACCAACGACCTCTACTGCCGGAACTGGCTGCACGAGGCATGGCTCCTCCTGGACGACCACACCGTCCTGCTCTGGACCCAGAGGATCAAGGAGCTGGACGAACGGTTCGTGGCCGCCACCGTCCACGACGACGGCCTCGCACTCGATCAACTGCACGCGATCCCTCACGCCGACATGTGGTGGTGGCGTCGGCACCCCCGCATCCTCACTGGGCACCTGGGACGAGATCTTCAAGCCGCGGGAGCCATCGGAACCGATCCGGCCGACACCTGACGCAAGGCAGCCGTAAGTGGGACGGCCACGGCAGTCGCGGAGGGACCTTCCAGTTCTTCATGCGGGCGCCGGCGTGCTCGACGCGAGCCCGGACCCTTCGGTGCTCGGTGTTGTCCTCTTCCTGACCGCGCAGGAGCGGGCAGGCCGGCTCGTCTGCGGTGCGGGACGATCAAGCCGGTGCCAGGTAAGCGCCGTCCGCGTTCACCGTGGTGCCCGCCTTGGGGCTCGTGCGATCGGCAGTGGACGAGCGCAGTTCTTGCCCGCCCGCCCGCCCGCCCGCCGCGACCGACTCCGGCAGCGCATCTGTCGCCCCGGCGGGGCTTTTTCAAAACCCGGTTTTGAAGCCGGGCCGTGAAGTCGCCTCCACGCGATGGTTTTCCCGAACGGTTGGACTTGGTCCGGCGGCACTCAGCCGCCGCCCGCTCGCGTGGTGACATGAGCAGCGTCTGTCTCTGCATCAGCGTGTACAGCTCGGCAGCCGTACCTCCGGCGGAGGGGCCCAGTGCGGGCGGCCGGCGGCCAGGTTGCCTTAGGGCGTGTCGGATGGGTCGGGGGCTGGTGTTTGCAGGCTCTGGCGCGTCCTTGTATCCGGAGACGCTGGGTCAGCCGCCGCCAGGCCGAACTTCGCCGAGAAGGGCCTGAACCGCTGGTGCACACCGACGGTGTGCCCGCTGCAGGCGCCCCTCTGGCCGACGCCACGGAATGGGACCCTTCCTGGGCCTGGGCCGCAGGCCCAGATCGTGTCCACCAGGCGGCGCCACCGAGGGCGGTCGCGCCGCCAACGTCGCCGTGACAACTCAGCCGAGCCAGGCAACCGAGGAGCGCATGTACGGCGTCGTGGACACAACCCTGTGCCGCTGAACCGCGCCTCCTGTGCGACGTGAGCTGTACGCCTTGTCTCCACACAGGTGGGACGGACGTGTCCGCGTTCGTTGATGACGGGCGGTGATCCTTCCAACGCCCACCCTCGATCGGACAGACTGCCCCGCCCCCCATACCGCACCGAACGACTCGTCGTTGGGCCCGTCATTCGACCCGCCGGACGAGCCCTCAGTCCGGCGGGGGGAGGCCGTGGTCGGCTCTGCCCGGGAGTTTTCAAAACCGGGTTTTGAAGAACGCGGGATGAGAGCGAGGCTCGGACCGAGTCGGTCACCGTCTGGACCAGCCCCCGCAGGGCCGGTTTTCAAAACCGGGTTTTGAAGAACCGCCCCTCCGGGGCCTCGTTCGGCGCTCGCCGGTCACGCCGAGAGGTCACCCCGAGGGGCAGAGACACGCCTCCGCACACCCCTCCTCCGGTCACGCGACGGTGACAGTTGCGTCCCGCGGGGCGGCACATCGAGGGCCAATGCGCCGGATTCGGTACAGGAATTGAGGGTGAGCCGCGGTGTGAGATTCCGACAAATGCCCTTGGCGTGCAATGCTGGGCCGGTCCGCTAGTACCGGCCCCCTCGTGGTCGGGAAGCACACGGAACCCAATGGAGCACAACCCATGGCACGCATCACAGCCGTCATCAACCGCAAGGGCGGGGTCGGCAAATCGACTCTCACCGTCAACATCGCCGCCGTCGCGGCGGAGGTCCTCGGCGAAGCGCCCGAGGGTGAGCCCGACTACGTGGTCGCCGTCTCGAGCGACCCGCAGGGCTCGGCGACCTGGTGGTCGGAGCGGGTAGGCAACGATCTCCCCTTCTCCTTCATCCAGACCAAGTCCCGCAAGGACCTCGCCTACTTCCCCGACCTGAAGAGGACCCGCAAGGTCAAGCACGCCTTCATCGACACCCCCGGCTGGATGGATCTGCCGGAGGACGAGGTGCAGGTCGCGGGCGATCCGTTCGGTGACAGCGCGGCGGCCGACGCCATGCGTGCCGTTCTCTCCAACGCCGACGACTTGATCATCCCGGTCGAGCCGGAGCCGCTCGGCTTCATCCCGACCCAGACGACCATCGAAGAAGTCGTGAAGCCGCTCGGAATCCCGTACTGGGTCGTCATCAACAACTGGGACCCGCGCGACGGCATCGCGGACCTCGAGGACACCCGCGCCTTCATCGAGGGCAGCGGCTGGAACCTCGCCAACACCGTCATCCGCCACTACAAGGTGCACGCGCGCGCCGCGGTTGAAGGAACGGTCGTCACCCGCTACAAGAAGAACCGTGTGGCCATGGAGGCCCGCGAGGACTTCTACAAGCTGGCACTGGAGATCGGAGCGGGGGCCAAGCGTCGATGAGCAAGCGCACCAACTTCGCGAGCCTGATCGGAGACAAGCCGTCCGCCGCCACGGAGGCCGGCGGCGCGCCCGAGGTGAAGGTTCCGCCGACGACCGCACTCATGCACACGGTGATCGGTAACCCGGGGAACCCGCGCAGCCAGGGGGAGTACAGCACCAACGACCCCGAGTTCGAGGAGCTGATGGTCACCCTGCGGGAGGTGGGCCAGCTCCAGCCGGTCGCCGTCGTCTCGCGTGACGTCTTCCTGCGGCTCAAGCCGGAGCACACGGAGGCGGTCGGCTCGGCCGACTGGGTCGTGGTCAACGGCAACCGCCGTTTCGCCGCGGCCCGCCAGCTCGGCTGGACGCGCCTGGACATCAAGGTCCAGGACCACCTCGGTGACGGCAAGGGACTCCTGGACGAAGCCGTCATCATCGAGAACATCCACCGCAAGGCGATCGAGCCGTGCAAGGAGGCCGCCTTCCTGCAGGCGCTGGTGGAGAAGTACGGCTCGCAGGACAAGGTGGCATCGCGCATCGGCAAGTCGCAGATGTACATCTCCCACCGCCTGAGCCTGCTGCGGCTGGCACCCGAGTTGCAGCGACGGGTCGATGCGGGGCTGTTCAAGCTGAAGGCGGCCCGGGAACTGGCCGCCCGTACGGCCGACCACGAGGAGCAGCACGCGGAGTACGCGGCGCTCCAGCGCCAGGCGCAGCAGCCGAAGCCCAAGCCGAATCGCGAGGCGGAACCCGAGGCCACGGCGGCCACGGCTGCTCCGGCTCCGATGGCTTCGGTCGCTTCGGTCGCTCCGGTCGCTCCGGTGAAGAGCGAAGTTCCGGCCGCGACCGAGGCCGCCTCCGTCGCGGCACCGGCCGCTCCGGTGCCGGTCCCGCCGTCGGCTGCACCGGTGGTCAAGCCGAGGAGCGGGACGGCCTCCCCGGGGCCTTCTCCGGATCCGCATGTGTCCGCACCGACTCCGGAGGCACAGCCGGTTCCCGTCGGCGGGGAAGTGGCGGATGGGGACACCCGGACCGCCATCTCCGCGCTGCCGCTGCTGAGCGCACTCCTGGAGGAGGCCGACCGTCCCGAGGACCTCGTCCTGGGTCTGCGGGAGCTGACCGACGACGCGTACCGCCAGCGGGTGGCCGAGCTGCTGCTGGAACAGTTGTAATCGGCACGGAGTTCAAAACCCGGTTTTGAACCGGACTGGCCTCGCTCCCTCGACAGGAGTGGGGCCAGTCTCCTTTTTCGGCTCTTACGGGAAGGAAGAAACGGCTGTACGGCTCTCTGGCGGCCTGTCAGATCCCCTGAGATCCGATCACACCAGGGGTGCGGAGAAAGGCCGTTCAGGGCCCCTTTCTGCGAGTCGCTTTTTTCCGATACATACAAAATGCCGGACCTATGGCACTCGTTCGGAAAGAGCCTTGATATCCGATTCCTGCTCTCGGACGCCGTCCTGTGTCGAACGGTTCCCGAATCTCGGTCGCTTCGGTCGCTTCGGTCGCTGGCGCAAGCGCCGAGGCGCCCATGTGTCCGGGGACCGGGGGGCGCAGCGGTCACTGTCGGGCGGGCAGCCGGTGCAGGCGCACCTGGGACAGCTCTCCGTCCGAGGCGACGGCTGTCATGTAGGTGTGGTGTGGTTGGCGCCTGCGGTCGGTCGGGGAGCCCGGGTTCAGCAGCCGCAGCCCGCCGGGAGCGATGGAGTCCCAGGGGATGTGGCTGTGGCCGAATACCAGCACGTCCAGATCGGGAAACCGTTCCGCGCACCTGCGCTCCCGGCCCTGAGCCGGCCCGGTCTCGTGCACGACCCCCACCCGCACGCCTCCCAGCGACGCGCGGGCGACCTCGGGCAGGCGGGCCCGGAGCTCGGGGCCGTCATTGTTCCCATGAACCGCGAGGAGACGTCGGGCCCGTGTCTCCACCAGGTCGAGGGTCGCTACGTCGGTCCAGTCGCCGGCATGGAGCACGACATCGGCGCGTTCGATCTCGGCCAGGACTTCGGGCGGAAGTTCCCGCGCTCGCTTGGGGACGTGGGTGTCTGAGATCAGCAGCAAGTGCATGGGCCCGATGTCGAACATGTCTCGCATGTGGGTCGCTTGGGTCGCTTGAGTCGCTCGGGTCCGGTCAGTGCCTTCGACGGTGGCCGGCAGCCCTGCCCGCATATCGGCACGTGGCACCTGGTGGTCACTCCCAGACGTCGGGGCCGCCGCCGCTCCACACGATCGACGGGTGCGGGCGGTCCATGGACTCGGCCGCGCTCCCCAGTCCGGCCTTGCGTGCGAACTCCATGACATCGCCGAGGTCGTGGGCGATACCCAGGGGCTCGTCGACGCCGTGGGCGTGCGCGGTGACCGGTCGGCCGCCCTTGGCGGTGACGGGGTGGACGGTGATGTGTGCGCGGTCGGGCATGTATCCAGCCTGAGGGGAAGGGCGGGCAGGCGCACCCGGGTTCGCCCGAGTGCGCCTGCCCGGCCGACCCGCCGCGTCGCCCGGCCCTGGGCATGGCCCGGACCGCGAGCGAGGACGGTACGGGGCCGTATGGCACCATCACCACTGCATCATCATCCGGCAGGAGGCGACCCGGGCCCCAGGCCCCGGCAGGGACGTCACACGAACAGACGAATGAGGAATGAGACCTTGAAGGTACTGATTGCGGGCGGCGCCGGCTTCATCGGCAGCACCATCGGCTCGGCATGCATCGACAGCGGCATCACCCCCGTCATCCTGGACAACCTCGCCACCGGCCGCCGCGAGTTCACCGAAGGCCGGACCTTCTACGAGGGTGACATCTGCGACGGCGCGCTGGTCGACCGCATCTTCGCCGACCACCCCGACATCGTCACGGCCATCGACTGCGCCGCCCTCATCGTCGTTCCCGACTCCGTCGCCAACCCGCTCGGCTACTACCGCGAGAACGTCTCCAAGGGCATCCAGTTCCTGGAGCACCTCGTCCGCAACCGCTGCCGCAACCTCCTCTTCAGCAGCTCGGCCTCGATCTACCAGGCCGACCCCGGCGACTTCTCCGTCGACGAGAACTCCCCGATCGAGACCCTGAGCCCCTACGCCCGTACCAAGGCGCTCTTCGAGACGATCCTGCGCGACGTCGCCGCCTCCAAGGCCCTCCACGTCGTCTCCCTGCGCTACTTCAACCCCATCGGCGCCGACCCCGAACTGCGCAGCGGCCTCCAGATCCGCACCCCCACGCACGCTCTCGGAAAAATGATCGACGTTCACCACGCGGGGGAGTCCTTCGCCGTCACCGGCACCGACTACCCCACGCGCGACGGCTCGGGCATCCGCGACTACATCCACGTCTGGGACCTGGCCGCCGCCCACGTCAAGGCCCTCGAGGAGTTCGACGCCGTCACCCGCACCGAGCCGTACCGCGTCATCAACCTCGGCACCGGCCAGGGCACCACCGTCCGTGAACTCGTGGCCGCCTTCGAGTCCGTCACCGGCACACCGCTGACCACCGTCGAGACCGACCGCCGCCCCGGCGACTCCGCCGGAGCCTACGCGCGCGTCGGCCTCGCCCGGGAACTCCTCGGCTGGAAGGCCGAGCACTCCATCGAGGACGGCATCCGCGATTCCCTCCGCTGGTACGACAAGCGCGACACGGTGATCGGCTCCGGCGACTGACCGCGACGCTCGATCCCATGCCGCAGCGCCGCGGGCCGATCCCTCGCCGTGTAGGTACCAAACAGGTACCATCGGCGTATGCCTTCTCTGAACATCTCTTTCACCGATGAGGAGCTGGAGGAGGTCCGCGCCGCTGCGGCCGCCGAAGGCAAGTCCCTCAAGCAGTTCGTCCACGACCTGCCCCTGCGCGAACGCCAGCGCCGGCTGTTCGTCCACTACGCCGTGACCTGGGGCGAAGACCACCGCGACGAGTTCGACGAGGCCTTCCCCGACGAGGTCCCGCCGAGCTCCCGGGAGCGGGGAGCCGACGCGGCCTGATGCCGCTCCCCGTCGACATCGCCCGCCTCTGACCGCAGGTCACCACCTCACGACCTCACCACCTCACGACCTCACCACCTCACGACCTCACCACCTCACGACCTCACCACCTCACCACCTCACGACCGCATGACCCCACGACCTCCTCACGACGTCAGCTCCGTCAGGTCGGCCAGGACCTCAGACACGGTCACCGGGTCGAGGTCCCCGAACCTCATCGGGTACGTACGCGACTGCCAGTGGTCGCCGGGCTGCTTGTCCAGCCAGACCGTATCCAGCCTCTGATCGGGGAACTCGCTGGTCATGCCGACCGCGATGCCCTCATCGAGCGCGATCACCAGATGGCACTCGGGGCCCAGCCGCCGGGAGAACCACCGCTCCACGCCCGCGTCCTGCGGGACCCCGCGCTCCCAACCGCGCTTCTGCATCCCGAGCAGCTTGCCGACCGGCACGGTGATGCCCTCGAAGCGGGTCAGCCGCGCCCCGGCCGCCTCCTCCTCGGTGACGGCCAGCACCGGCCGGTCCAGCTGGGGGAAGGGCTGCGCGATTCCGTACTCCGCGAAGGCCCCGGACCAGAGCGCCGCCGCCTCGGAGCCCAGGTGCAGCGGGTGAGCCAGCCTGACCGTGACGTCGTCGGGTACCACCACCGTCTCACCCTTCACGTCGGCGTACGCATGGCCCGTCACCCGGAACGCCCCCGTACCGCCACCCGAGCTCTCGGCCAGCCAGACCAGCCTCCGCACCAGATGCCCCAGCAGAGGGTGCTCGACGAACAGCTGCCGGAAGTCGGCGGCGGTCCAGGACCGCCCGTTCACCATCGCCGCCTCCAGACGGCGCACCTGGTCCGCGGCGATCGCCCGGACCTCCTTCTTCAGCGCCATGAAACGCTTGCGCTCGGCCGCGGCCGCCTCGGCGTCGTCCTGGGCACCCGGCTTGGGCAGGTCCTTCAGGCGGCGGCCGCTCGCGTCCCGGACGTACGGCGCCAGCCGCTCGTCGAAACCGACCGTGAAGCGGCGCGTGCCGTAGTCGACGACCGTTCCGCCGTCCGCGTCGAGACCGAGGTCCGGCACCAGGCGGTCGGCCAGCTCGTCGGCGCCCAGGCCCAGCTCGGCGGCGACCTCGGTGATCTTTTCCTGGGCCCGGAGCTTGAGCGCCTTGAACTTCACCCGCTGCGCGATCCCGTGCAGGTGCAGCAGGGCCGTGTCGGTGCCGATGGCCGCCAGTACGTCGAGCCCCTCGACGGCCCGCTGATGCGCGCCCTCGCCCGGCCAGGCGCGGATCACCGGCGTGAGCCCGCGTACGGTCCCGTCGTCGCCGAACCAGCCGAGCGCGTGCAGCGCCCATGACTCCTTGGGCGGCATTCCGGCGAGCTGCCACGCCCCGAACAGGGCCCAGACGAACTCCGCCAGGGACTCCTTCGTGCACAACTCCCGCACCTGGGCCAGCCCCGGATACACCCCGCCAGGCTTGGAGAGCGCCAGCATGGTGACGACATGCCCGACCGACGCGACCGGCAGAGCGCCCCCGGCCACCAGCTCGACCTGCGGCAGCGCCCGCAGAACGGACCCGTCGGACCCACCAGCCCCACCAACCCCACCAGCCCCGCCTGCCCACTCGGCCGGCTTCGGCATCCTGGCGGGGAGCGCGCTCTCCAGCGGATCGGAGGCGAGCAGGACCTCGATGGCCTCCGCCGCCTGCGCTCCGTACCCCGCGGCAGCCTGCCGGACGGCGTCGGCGCCGTGCGTCGCCGCGATCAGGGTCAGCGCCCGCTCGGCCGCCGTCCGCGCCGCGCCGGGCGCGGCGAGTGCGTCCGGGACGAGCAGCCCGGCCGCCTCGGCGCCGTGCCGGGCGAACCAGGCCCGCGCGGTCTGCCCCGCCGTCTTGAGCCGCTCCAGCCAGTCCGCCATCGCACGGGCCACGCCCACGTCGACGAACGGCAGCAGGATCGGCGCCATGACGGTCGGATTGAGGGCCGCCATGCGCATCGCGACGGGCAGCGCCGCCAGTTCGTGGGCCGCGACGATGGGTTTGAAGATGCTCAGCCCCTCGTACGCGTGCCCCGGTCCCTCCCAGTCGGCGAGCAGCGGACGGACCAGCTCGGCGGGACCGTGGGTGAACAACCCCACCGCGTCGTACGGGTTGACCCGTATCCCCTTGCGCAGCGCGTCGAGGTAGTGCTCCAACGGGCGGTACGGCTTCCAGCCGGTGGCCCAGGACTCGCCGGCGGCCCAGGCCTGCCGCTCGTCCGCCCGCCAGGCCATCCGCGCGCCGGCCGGCGCGGCCGGCCCGCCGATCACCCGCGGCTTGACGACCGTACGTTTACGGGTCCACGGCGGGCTGGTCAGCAAAGCCGGCAGCCTGTCCGCGGAGACCTCGGGGATCCGCCCCTCCCCGTGGGCGAGCGGCGCGACGATCGCGGCGAGCGGCTGCGCCAGGTCCGGGAGCACGGCGAGCGCGAGGGCGTGGTGGGCGGCGACGTGCGAGGCGAGCAACTGCCGGGCCGGCGAGGCCCCGTTGTCCGAGCCGCACGAGGCCGCCGCCAGCAGCCGCAGTGCCCGTACGGGGAAACGGCGGGCGGCGGCCATCAGGGCGGGCCGCACGTGCCTGCTGTCGAGGCGCGCCAGCAGGAAGCCGAAGGCGTCGTCGCCGGGCAGTTCGGCGAGCGCGGCCGCCATGGCCTTGGTGTAGTCCGTGTCGACGTCCTGCCGGTTCAGCTCGCCCGCGAGCAACGGGGCCATCGCGGCCCCGACCCCCTCGGCGACGGTCGCGACGACCGTGGCGTCCCAGGAGCGCCAGCCGATGTCGGCCCGGCCGCCGTACGCACGGGCCTGGCCGGGAGTGCCGATCGAGCACAGGAGCAGCTCCCGCACCGAGGTGTCGGCGTGCAGCCGCGCCGCCGGATTCGCCAGGCACTCGTCCACCCACTGCTCTTGCGTCGGTACGAGGAAGGACACGCTGACGGACCGGCGGACGCTGTGCCGGCGGCGGGCGAGGGCCGCGACCGCTGCCCGGTACGTCTCCTCGTCGGCCATGGCGAGCAGCGACCGGATCCGGCCGAGGGCGATCCGGCCGGCAGGCCGGCTCCACTCGTGCTGGTCCTCGGGCCGGGACTCGATCCCGGTCAGCAGGTTCTTGTTGCCGCGGCCCTCCCACGTGTTCTGGATCTCCAGCAGCTCGACCGCGGCGACGGCGGCGAACGGCAGGCCGTGCTCGACCGCCCACGCGTCCGCGACCGCCGCCAGCGTGCTACGCCGGGACGGCAGCAGCGTGGCCAGGGGGGTGGCCAGGACCGCGGCGCCGAGCGGGTCCGCCCGGCCGCCCTGGTGCGCCCGGGCGGCCTCGACCAGTCGGGGCTCGCTCGTCGCCGAGGACAGCATCGTCTCGACCGATCCCGAGCAGTCCGCGAGCCATTGACGCAGTGTCACCGGCGCGTTCTCGTCAAGGGGAGAGCCCGTCGAGGGGACGCCGCCCCGCCGTGGGTGCAGATTCCGCTTCCAGGTCGCGGGGAGCGTGAAGGTCTCCTCGTCGGGCAGCGCGGGGGACGCCTCCCCGCCGGCCGCGACGTCCTCCACGGTCGGTCGGGGCGCGGCGGGGGCATCGGCCGAGCCCGGCGCGCCCGTCTTCCCGTACTCCTTGCGTTCCTTCTCCGCTATCGCTCTGACCAGGTACGACTGTGCGTCGGCGGGGGAGTCGAACTCCTTGACCCGGGTGCTGCCGGCGGACCCGGAACGCCCGAAGCGCAGGGTGACGGACAGGCCCTCCGCCTCGGCCTCCCAGAACATGGCCGAGCCCTCGCCAACGTACTCCCAGCGCTGCACGGTGCCTCCCCTTGCCCCACGTGATCAGTTGACCAAACAGTAAACGGCCCCTCTGACAACGGTCCCTCACCAGCCCTCACCAGCCCCCAACCGCCCGCGCCGGCCCATCGTCGACCGGTCAACCCTTGGCCGTCGCCGCGCCCGTCCGGTGTTCAGGGCCGCGCGGGAGAGGCCCGTCCGGTCGGCCAGTGCCCCGACCGTCCACGGATGCGCGGGACCGGCGTGCAGCAGCCGCAGCGCCGCCCCGACCACGGGGTCGCTGTGGGCCCCGGCGCCCAGGTCCCCGCCTGACGACCTGCGCGCATGCCGCCGGTCCGACGGGACAGGCCTCCTGCCCCCCCGGCGGACGACGGCGAGCGGCGGCAGCGCCGCGAGCGGTGCTGATCTCCTCGCCGTCCATGGTCGTACAGCGGCCCCCGGGCGGCGCCGAGGCCCGCCGGGTGGGAAAGGAGGGATGGCGTGCGGCGGCAGGCGTTGGCTCACCCCCGTGAACCGGCGCGGCCATCAGGGCGACGTCGCGGCCCGGCGTCGACGCGTGGGCGCAGGGGGGAGCTATGCATGGCGGCGTGATGACATCGCTTCGCACCACACTCGCCGCAGCAGCCGTGACCGGATCCCTCGTGGCGCTCGTCCCCTCGTCAGGGGCCGCCGCGCCGACCGCACCCTCCGAGCGGGTGACCGTGGACGTCGCCACGGTCAACGGGTCGGGCTGCCGCCCCGGGAGCGCCACCGTCGCGGTGGCACCCGACAACTCCGCCTTCACCGTGACCTACAGCGAGTACGTGGCCCAGGCGGGCGGGGGCGTCTCCGCCGTCGAAGGCCGCAAGAACTGCCTGCTGTCCCTGATCGTCCACGTTCCGCAGGGCTTCACCTACGCGGTGGCCAAGGTCGACTACCGGGGCTTCGGCAGCCTGCGGGAGGGCGCGATCGGCACGCAGAAGGCCAGCTACTACTTCCAGGGCATGAGCCAGACCGCGTACCGCACCCACAAGTTCCACGGCGAACTCGACGACAACTGGCAGGCCACCGACACCACGGGTGTCCAGGCCCTCGCCTACGCGCCCTGCGGGGAGAAGCGCAACTTCAACATCAACACCGAGCTGCGCGCCGAAGTCGGCACCTCCGACCCCGCCAAGACCAGCTACATGACGCTCGACTCGACGGACGGCGGCATCAACAGCGTCTACCACTTCTCCTGGAAGCAGTGCCCGACCGGCTGAACCGACCGGTCGGCTACGGTTGTTCGCCGCCGGACGTGACGATGACGCGGGGCTCCTCCTCCCCCTCTGAGGCTGCGTCGGCACGACGGCGGCACCGGCCACCCGCGCCGGATCAGCAGCCCCGGCACACGGTACGGGCCAGTTCTGTGAAGAACACGAGCGTACTTGCGGGTATGGGGGCCAGAGCGTGCCGGATTTGATAGTTCTGGAGGCATGGGGTCTGCACACGTCGTCCGTGGGGAGGACGCGATCATGTCTGATGTCCCGCGCCCGAAGGCTGTCCTCTGTTCTTTGTGCAGGGCCACGGCTTCCGACGGGGCTGCCCGGACGCTGACGGTCGGGGAGGGGGCGCTGCTCGTGACCTGGCACGCGGCCGGGTGCCCCCACTATGCCGCCGACCGGATCCTCGCCGGCCACGAGCGCTGACGGCCGACGCTCTCCCCCAGGTGGGGGAGACGGATCCCTCCGGTGGGGGAGGTGGCCGGGCAGGGTGACGCTCGAGGATGGGATTCCTGCTGGTGGAAGGGGAGTCCGGTGGAACGGTGGGATCGGGTCGGGCGCACAGCGGCGTACGGGGCGGCGCTGGCGCTGTCGCCCTATTTGCTGATCAAGGTGTCGTGGGTGGTGGGCGCCCTCATGGGTGTGCTGCCCGTCGGCGATGGATTCGGCATGGCGGAGTGGGTGGTGCTCAACACCGTCACCGTGGGCATGGCCGCGATCGGGATCGCGCTGGCGCTGGCCCTGGTGCGGCCGTGGGGGATGCGGATACCGGGGGCGCTGGTCGCGTTCTGCGCCTGGGTGGGGTCGGGGTTCCTCGTGTCGATACTTCCGTTCGGCGTGCTCGGCGTGCTCGGCGCGGGTCTGGGCTCGCAGGGCGGCGGTGGAGAGGATCCGGCCATGCCCGTCTGGGAGGGCGTGCTGGTCCAGGTCGGCTTTCTGGGGATGGGATGCGGGCTGGCCCTCGCGGTTCCGGCGTATCTGTGGCGCCGTTGGCCGGAAGCGTTCTCCGGACGAGTCGGCGACGGCCCGCGCACGGCGCCGCCGTGGGCGGCTGCCATCGGTGCGGCGGTCGGGCTGGTCTGGCTCGCCTGGGCGCTCGGCGGCACCGTGGGAATCGCGTACCCGGCCGAGCGGAACACTCACTGGCACGTGCTCGGAGCCATCTCGGCCGTCTGGGCACTCGCCGGATCCGCCGCCACCTGGATGCTCGCCCGGTCGCGTCCGGCCCGCCTGCCCCGCTGGCTTCCGCTGGCCATCGCTTGGATCGGGTCGGGCTCGCTGTTTGCGTGGAGCGGCTGGAAGCTACCCATCACCCTCTACATGGCCTTGGCGCAACCGCTCGACGCCACTTTGCCGGAGAACCCCGCCGTCGCGGTGATGCTGCACCTCTGCGCGGTAGGGGCGGGCGCGGCGATGGTACGGACGGTCGTCCGCACGCGTATCCGTGCGGCCCAGCCCGATGTTCCAGCGGGGCCGCCCGGGCCGCCTGTAGGCGGCGTGCGAGGAGGGAGAACCGGCCCGGCGTAGGCATCGCGGCGCGACGTGCGGCCACGAGCGGCACCCGGCCCGGGAAGGCCGGCCCGGGAAGGCCGGCCCCCCACGGCCGGACCAGGGGCGTCGGCCACCAGGAGCGATAGCGAGTCGTTAGCGGAGCGGCAGGGCGGGGGCGGAGCCTGTGAGAGGCCGGTGGTCCGCACAAGGCACCGACCATCGACCGCATCCATGGGGAGCTTCACATGCGTACCACCGTCCGCCGTCCTGCCCTGCTCGCCGCGACCGCCGTCGCCGCCCTGAGCCTGACGCTCACCGCCTGCGGCGGCGACGGCGCGAAGACCGACGGGGCCGGCGCGCCGGCCTCGTCCGCCTCGGCCTCCAAGAGCGCCGGCGTCGGTGAGACCGCACAGAGCGGGGCCGGCGGGGCGAGCGCGGGTGCCGCAGGGTCCGCCGCCCCGAAGCCCGGCTCCGACACCGCCGGCCAGCAGTCCGGTTCCAAGAACCAGACCGGGGGCAATGCCCCGGCCTGCACCGTCGACGATGTGAAGATCTCCGCCGCGAAGCAGGACGGCGTCCCCACCACGCACATCACGCTGACCGCGACGAACGTCTCGGGCCGTGCCTGCACGCTGCTCCAGTACCCGCTGATCGCTTTCGGCGACATCCAGACCGCCAAGGACGTTCCGCCCGTCGCCAAGAGCAAGCCGGGCACCCCGGTCGTGCTGGCGGCCGGCGCCCCGGCGTACGCGGCCGTACGGATCAACGGGGGCGGCGTCCACGAGGAGAACCGCGCCGTCACCTCCTTCAACGTGAACCTCTTCGCCGCCGCGGGCCCCGCGGAGGGCAGCAAGGTCGTCACCGCGCCCACCGGCGGTATCGCGGTCAACGACGCGGGGGCGAAGACCGGCTACTGGACGCCCCAGCTGCGCGACGGCGCCGACGAGTTCTGAGCCGTCGCCCCGGGCGCTGCCCCGCGCGTACAAGGCGAGCCCCGACTCCGGTCGGGGCCTTCGCGTGTCCTGCTGAGCCTGCCGAAGGTTCCTCCGACCCCTGGGGTTGACACGCAACCGCAGGGTTGCGTCGAGAGGGGCGACGTGCAACCCTGGAGTTGCATCCAATGGCACGGGCGATGAAGGAGTCCCTCATGAGCGAGGACCGGATCGAACGCGAAACCCTGATCGAGGCACCCCTGGTGCGGGTCTGGTCGCTGGTGGCCGAGCCCGGGTTCTGGGTGGCCGACCCGGCGAACCCGACCGGGACCACGGCCCGGGAAGGCGAGTCGATGGTGGCGAAGAACGCCGAGTACGGCGACTTCCCCGTACGCGTGGAGAAGGTCGAGCCGCCGACGTACCTGGCGTACCGCTGGGCCAGCGCCTTCCCCGGAGAGGAGCTCCGCGAGGACAACAGCACCCTCGTGGAGTTCACGTTGACCCCGGAGGGCGACAAGACGCGGCTCCGCGTCGTCGAGAGCGGTTTCGCGGCGCTGGCCGGGTCCGAGGAGGTGCGCCGCAAGGCCGTGAAGGACAACACCGGCGGCTGGCCCCAGGTGCTCGACGCGCTCAAGACGCGCGCCGAACAGCCCCCCGCGTGAGCGACGAACGTCGCGGCGCCGTCGAGGGGGTCGACAGCGTCCTCGCGGCGCTGGCCGACCCGACGCGGCGCCGGCTGCTCGATCTGATCGCCGCCGCACGGGGCGAGGCCACCGCGACGACGCTCGCCGAGCGGCTGCCGGTCTCGCGGCAGGCGGTGGTCAAGCACCTCGGCGTCCTGGACGCCGCCGGGCTGGTTTCCGGCAGCCGGGTCGGACGCGAGGTGCGGTACGCGGTGAGGCCCACGGCGCTGGACGCGACGGCGCGGTGGATGGCGGCGCTCGCCGCCGACTGGGACCGGCGCCTGGCGAACATCAAGCGTGTGGCCGAGGCAGCGGAACGGGAGGAGGGAAGCGCCGACCGATCACACGACCGGAACGGGTGAAGAAGTGGCTCGACCGCGCGCCACTCGGCCGCGACGAGACCCGCTTCTGCTCGCGCCGCCGCAACTGGTTCGCCACCCGGGCGGGCCCGGGTGCCGCCCCGCCAGGTCGCGGACAGCATCCGCACCGCGCTCGCCGACGGCTGGACGTCCGCCGACACCGGCTCACCGTTCCGCGCATCCCAGGAATGAGAGCCGGACCTGGCGCCGGGGGTTGTCACGGTTGGTGTCCACCAGAGTGACGGACTGCCAGGTTCCCAGCTCCAACGCTCCGCCCACGACGGGCAGGGTCGCGTGGGGCGGTACGAGTGCGGGCAGGACGTGGTCGCGCCCGTGGCCGGGGGAGCCGTGCCGATGCTGCCAGCGGTCGTCGGCGGGCAGGAGGGAGTGCAGGGCCGCCAGGAGGTCGTCGTCACTGCCCGCTCCCGTCTCGATGAGGGCGAGGCCGGCCGTCGCGTGGGGCGTGAAGACGTTGAGGAGTCCGTCCCGCCCCTGGGCGACCTCGCGGAGGAACGAGGCGCAGAGCTCGGTCACGTCGTGCACGGTCTCGCTGGTGCCGGTCGTCACATCGACCGTCCGTGAAACGAAGGTGTCAGCCATGGACCCATCCTCGGACCCACGCGCCTCCCGGTGGCGCAGCCGCGACAGGTGTCGCGGCAGCCGCGACAGGTGTCGCCCCACGGGTCGGCCCTGCCTCACGCCTGGGAGCGGGACGCGTCAGAGGTCGATCCAGTACCGCCGCTTGGGCCCGATGAGGGTCTCGCGGACGTCCTCCAGGACGCCGCCGTTGTGCTCGATCGTGCGCACCGATGCCTTGTTGCCCGGGGTGCAGGTCAAAAGCACCCTGTCCATCCCCAGCAGCCGTGCCTCGTGCAGGACCTCGCCGAGGGCCTTGGTGGCCAGCCCGCGGCGGCGCGCCGAGGGCCGGACGCTGTATCCGATGTGCCCGCCGGCGTCGAGCAGGAATCCGTTCAGGTAGTGCCGTAGGTCGATGGCACCCAGATAGCTGTCGCCCTCGGCGATCCACCAGTACGTCGCGTGCACCCGCCCGTGGCCGACCGGCACCGTACGGTCCGCGTACCGTCGCAGCCGCTCCGTCCAGGCCGCGAAGCCCTGAGGGCTTTCGACGTCGTCGTCGTAGCCGAGGCCGGCGCCGTCCATGTCGGCGCCGTCGATGTCGGCGTCGGTTGCCCATTCCTCGCGCGCGGCGAGCCAGGAGGCGTGCAGCCGGGGGGTGGGTGAGATCAGCGAGGGCATGCTCCGGACGATAACAGTCGGATCATCCGACCACGGCTCCGTCGGACGAGCGGCGATCGCCTTGAGTCACCACAAGTCGCCGAAAGTCACCGGGCGGGCCGCGCGGCGGCAGCGGCCTGCGCCCCGATCCGGCTTTCGAGCCCGTCGAGAAGGGTCTCCAGGGCGGCGAGGAAGACCGTCGCCCCGTCCAGCCCGGCCATGTGGGCCGCGCTCCGGGCGATCGCGGGGTAGGCGGCGGGGTCGGCCGCCGGGTACTCGCGGGTCCACGCCTCCTCGTCGCCCGTCCGGGCAGCCCCGTCCAGGTTCTCGAAGGCCGCGTCCATCCCCGCCCAGGCCAGCGCGAAGTCGCCGTAGACCCGGTGCAGCAGGGCGGCCAGGGCGGGGGAGCAGCCGGCCCGGCCGAAGGCGGCCAGGACGTGCTCCACGATCCGCATCTCGGCAGGGCGGCGGGTGGTGCGGTAGGTGGCCAGTACCGCCGCGCCGGGGTGGCGCAGGGCGGTTCTCCGGGTGCGCAGCGCCAGCTCGCGCAGGGTGTCGCGCCAGCTCTCCGAGGGCTCGAAGCCGTTCAGGGTTTCCTCGAAGAGGCGGTCCGCCAGGGCCAGGTGTAGTTCGTCCTTGTCGGCTACGTGGCGGTACAGCGCGGAGGGGTCCACACCGAGCCTGGCGGCCAGGCGGCGCACGGTGAGCGCCGCCGCGCCCTCGTCGTCGGTCAGCGCGAGCGCGGCGTCCACGATGATCCGCAGGTCCAGCTCGACCTTGGGGGGCCGGCCCCGGCCTCGTACTGCCATGGAGCGATCAGACCAGGCGGACAGCGCGCCCACAAGCCTTTTCCCCCAAGGGAAATTCTTTTACCCACACTGTTGACAAAATAATGCGGCGGGCGGTTGTCTGCGGGGCACCCAGACCCGAGGAGCGCGCATGGACCAGGGAAGAGCCGCCGGCAGCGCGGCGCCCGTCACCGAGTTCCGCAAGACCCTCAGCACCCGCCACGGCGTGATCATCGCGCTGGCCAACATCAGCCCGACCGTCAGCGTCGGCATCGGCCTCGCCTTCCTCGCCGCCCTCGCCGGCACCGCGATGCCCGCCGCGTTCCTGCTCGCCGCCCTGCCCATCCTGGCCGTGTCCGGCGGCTACGCCCGGCTCGCCGCCCGCGACCCCAACTGCGGCACCGCCTACATATGGGTACGACGCGCGCTCGGGCCGTGGGCCGGCTACCTCACCGGATGGACATCGGTCGCCACCAACATCCTCTTCCTGTCGTACGCGGGCCAGCTCGCCGGACAGTTCACCCTCGGCCTACTCACCGAGGCCGGGGTCAGCGCCGTCTCCCCGGACGACTCCCTCGCGGTCACCGTCACCGGTCTGCTGTGGAGCGCCCTGATCGTGCTGAGCGCGCTGCGCGGGGTCAAGGGCGCCACCGTCATCCAGAGCCTGCTGCTCGGCGTCTCCGCGTTCGTGGTCACGGCCCTCGTGGCCACCGCCTTCGTCCGCGGCGGCGCGGCCCCCGTCTCCGCCTCGTGGTTCTCGCCGTTCGCCTTTCCCGACACCCTCACCCTGCTCGGGGCGACGGTGATGGCGGCGTACATGTTCTGGGGCTGGGAGAGCGCGTTCTCGGTGGTCGAGGAGTCCACCTCGGTGCGCTCCTCCGGACGGGCCGGGATCATCGCGATCCTCGTCACGCTGGGGTTCTTCCTCTTCTCCGCGACCGGCTTCCTGCACGCCCTGAAACCCGAACAGCTCGCGGACCCGCTGGCCGGCGTCACCGAACTCGCCCGCACCTTCTACGGAACCACCGGTGCCATCGCCGCACTCGCCGCCATGCTGTTCGCCACCGTGGCCTGCATGCAGTCGAGCGTCATCGCGGGCGCCCGGCTCACCCTCGCCATGGGCCGCGACGGTGTCCTGGGCGCCAGTTGGAGCCGGCTGCACCCCGCGTGGGGCACCCCCGTCACCTCCACCGTGCGCATCGCGGCCCTCGCCGTCGCGGTGTCGCTCGCCGGGCTCGCCGTCGGCTCCCTCTCCGAGGTGGTCCTCGCCGTCGTCAACTCCGTCGGCATCCTCGTGTCGCTGATGTACGGGGTCGGCGGGCTGGCCTGCGTCGTCACCTTCCGCCACGAACTGCGCGGCCGGCTCCGCGACACCCTCGTCGTGGGCGTCCTCCCCGTGGCCGGCGGCATCGCCCTGCTGCTGCTCGGCGGCCTGGTCGCCTACGAACAGTGGACATCCGTCGACCACCTGGCCTTCGACGCCGAGAACGGCCGCTTCCTCACCGTCCTGCCGCTCACCGTGATCGCCCTCGGCGTTCCCGCCGCCCTGTGGACCCGCTACCGCCGCAGGGCCGCCTACTTCACCCAGCCCGCCGCCCCGCTTCCGCCGGCGGCGGCGCCGGTCCCGACCGGCGTCTGACCGAGCGACCGCACGTCCCCTCTCTCACCCCCTCACTCACTGGAGCCCCGCCATGCCCCCCGCAGACCTCGTCCTCCTCAACGGCACCGTCTGGACCGCCTCCCCGGTACGCCACCGCGTATCGGCGCTGGCCGTCATGGGCGGCCGGATCACCGCCCTCGGAACCGATCCGGAGATCCGCGAGCAGATCGGCCCGCGGACCGAAGTGGTCGACCTCGGCGGCCGGTTCGTACAGCCGGGGTTCACGGACGCGCACGTCCATCCGGTGATCGCGGGAATCGGCATGCTCGGCTGCGATCTGAGTACGGGACGCACGGCCCGCGCATACCGGGCCACGATCGCCGCGTTCGCCGCCCAACACCCCGAGACCTCCTGGGTCAAGGGCAGCGGATGGTCCTTCGACGCCTTCCCGGGCGGCCTGCCGCACCGTGAGCAGCTCGACGACATCCTCCCCGACCGCCCGGCCTACTTCCCGGTACGCGACGGACACTCCGCCTGGGTCAACTCGCGGGCCCTCGCCCTGGCCGGCGTCGACCGCCGCACCCCCGATCCCGCGGACGGCCGTATCGAACGCGACGCGGCGGGCGAGCCCACCGGCGTGCTGCACGAGGGCGCGATGACCCTGGTCGGGGCGCTCGTTCCCGTGACCTCGGCGGCCGAGGCACGGGCCGGGCTGCTCGCCGCGCAGGAACTGCTGCACTCGCTCGGGATCACCGGCTGGCAGGACGCGCTCGTCGGCGCGTACGCCGGCTTCCCCGACCCGCTCGACACCTATCTCGCCTGCGACGCCGACGGCTCGCTGACCGCCCGGGTGCGCGGGGCGCTCTGGTGGGAACGGGACCAGGACCTCGGCCAGCTCGACTCGCTGCGCGCCCGCCGCGAGAAGGCCGCCCACGGACGCCGCTTCACGGCCGGCAGCGTCAAGATCATGCAGGACGGTGTGGTGGAGAACTTCTCGGCCGCCATGCTCGACCCGTACCTCGACTCCTGCGGCTGCCCGGGAGACAACGCCGGGATCTCCATGGTCGACCCGGCGTTGCTGCGCGAAGCCGTGATCGCGCTCGACGGGCACGGCTTTCAGGTCCACTTCCACGCGCTCGGCGACCGGGCGGTCCGCGAGGCGCTGAACTCGCTCGAAGCGGCCGTGGCCGCCCACGGCCACACCGGCAACCGCCACCACCTGGCCCACCTCCAGGTCGTCCACCCCGACGACATCCCCCGCTTCCGCGCCCTGCGCGCCGTCGCGAACATGCAGCCGCTGTGGGCCGCCCACGAGCCCGCGATGGACGAGCTGACCCTGCCCTTCCTGGGGGAGGAACGCGGTCGGCGCCAATACCCGTTCGGCGCCCTGCACGCGGCCGGGGCGGTGCTCGCGGCGGGCAGCGACTGGTTCGTCTCCAGTCCCGACCCCTGGCACGGCATCCACGTCGCCGTCAACCGCCAGGTCTGGGCCGAGGAACTGGGCGAGCCCGACCTGCGCCCGCCGTTCCTGCCGGAGCAACGGCTCGCCCTCACCGACGCCCTCGCCGCGTACACGGCCGGATCGGCCTGGGTCAACCACCAGGACGAGGCCGGAGTGATCGCCCCCGGCCGCCTCGCCGACCTCGCGGTCCTGGACCGCGACCCCTTCGCCACCGACCCGGCCGAACTGCACGCGGTCCGCACCGTGGAGACCTACGTCGCCGGCGCACGGGTCTACGCCGCCCCGTAGGCCCCCCAGGGGTTGCGTCAGCGGAGAACCGCCGAGTCCCTGCCGAAACCTCGGCAGGCTCGGCGTTCGGGGGCGTGACGGGGGCGGTCCTCGCGACGGGTGGCAGGCGCCGGGTCCGAGGCCCTCGACGGGAGCGGCCCGCCCCCACCAAGGGGAACACGACCACGACTCCCGGCGCGTAGCACCACCCCTCGCACGCCCCGGCAGTAACGTGACGAACCGTAACTTTTCGGACGATCGCGAGGATGCGCGTTGCGTCGACTCACCGTTGCTCTCACGCTGCTGGCCACCCTCGCCGGGGGTTCCTACGCGGGCTCGCAGGCCATCTCCGCCGAGCGCCAGGCCGCAGGCACCGGCCGGGGCACGAACATCCTCATCGTCGGCATCGACAGCCGTGCCGGCCTCTCCGCCGCCGAGAAGGAGCGTCTCCACGCGGGCGGCAAGGGATGCAACTGCACCGACGTGATGATGCTCGTCCACTTCTCCGAGGACATGCGGCGCGCGAGCGTCGTCTCCATCCCCCGCGACTCCTACGTCCAGTACGCCGACGTGTCGGCCCCGCCCGCCACCCCCGGGCCGGCCCGCTTCGGAAAGATCAACGGGGCGTTCGCGATCGGCGCCGGCCCGCTGACCGTACGCACCGTCGAGAAGGCCACCGGCCTGCGCGTCGACCACTACCTGGAGACCGGGTTCACCGGCTTCGAGCAGGCGGTCGACAACCTCGGCGGCGCTACCGTCTGCACGGACAAGCCCCTCCAGGACGAGGGCTCCGGCCTCGACATCACCGCCGGCGTCCACCACACCGACGGAAACGGAACACTGCGCTACGTCCGGGCCCGGCACATCAACCGGGCCGGAGACCTCGGCCGCGTCCGCCGCCAGCAGCGCATGGTGAACGACCTGCTGGCCCGTCTCACCGCCGAGGGCGCCCTGGACGGCCCGGTGAGCACGGCGCGCACGGCCCGCGCCCTGCTGAAGTCCGTACGCACCGACGACCGCACGGGACTCGACGACCTCATCCGCATCGGCTGGGCGCTCGGCCGCCTGAAGCCCGGCGACACCGAGTTCGCCACCGTCCCGATCCGGCTCTTCGACCACCGCGTACCCGGAGTGGGCTCCACGCTGGTGTGGGACGAGGCCCGCTCCGCCGCCCTGTGGAACGCCCTGCGCGCGGACCGCCCCATCACGGGCGACCGCCGCATCCAGCCCGTGCCACAGACCCCGGCCGGGACGAACCCCGCCGGGATCGAGGTCCGCGTGGACGACACCACCGTCGCCGCGGCATTGCGCCGCAACGGATTCGTCGTCACCGACACCTCGCCGTCCGCACCGCTCGTACGCCCCGAAGGCCCACCGGTCATCCGCTACGCCCCCGGCCGGGAGGCGGACGCGGCCACCCTCGCGGCCGCCCTGCCCGGCTCCCGCCTCCAGGCCGTCCCGGACCACGGCAAGTCCTTCGACGTCACCGTCGGCGCAGGACCCGTCCAGGTCAAGACCGTCACCTACGACCGCAACACGGCCGAAGGCGCCCCCGTAACGGCCGACACCCTCCGCTGCCCCGGCACGCCAGGATCACCGGACTCCGGCGCCACCCCCGGCACCACCCCGGGCAGCACGCCTCGGCCCTGACGCACGGCGCTCCCCTGAACCGGCCTCTGTCGGGTCGGTCAGGGCTTGGTGGCGGTGAGGACGCCGATCTTGTCGACACGGTGTTCGGGATTGTTCTGCGCGTCCCGCCAGAAGTTGCCCGCCGCGTTGTCCTCGAACGTGAGGCACGTGGTCACAGTGATCATCGGACGGGTGGGGGCGGCGCCGGGCGAACCGGGGACCGCGGCGCGCTGCGCGTCCATGGAGGCCTGCGACCGGAAGGATGTCGTCCGGGTCGCGGTGATCGTGTACTGGTACGTCACACCGCCGGCGGTCACGAGCACGGCCGCGCCCGTCGGCAGCGACGGCAGCGCACGCAGCGGCCCGCCCGCCGCGACGCGGTGGCCTGTGACGATGTAGTTGCCCACGTCGCCGGGACCGACCCCGCCGCCGGGACCGTGCGGGCTGGCGGCCACGCCCTGGTCCTGGATCCGGGTGCCGGGCGCGTCGTCGGGACTGCCCTGGTACGGGACCACAGGCAGCCCGGACACGCCGATGGCGGGTATCGACAGCGTGGCCGCCTGGACGCGGGTGACGGCTTGGGTACGCGCCGCGGCCGGGTCCGACGGGGCCGCGGTCGCGTGGGAAGCCGTCAGCAGGACGGCGAGGGCGGCGCCGGCGAACGCCGCCGGCACGGCACGGGGGGCGAGGAACGGGCGCTGGGGCATGGCGTTGTCCGTGGGTCGGCCGGGCCGCGCGGGGTGAGACAGGCCCGGTTGGCTCTTCCAGCGTCGCATACGGGCGCGGATACGCCAGCCGGCCCGGGTCCCGGGCGTCCCGCTCCACGGGCCGGACGCCGACCGCGGTCAGTCGCTCCCGCTGCGGGGCGTACTGATGCCGTCTCAGCTTCCTACGTTCTCCACGTCGCCGCCGACGATGACGGCTACCGCCGTACTCCGGTCGTGCGATCGCGCCAGGAGGCCTAGCGTCGATAGCAGGAACATCAGGCGGCGGCCCCCGCCGCGCCGGCGCGCGGCGGTGGGGGAGGCCGGACGGACGAGGAGGGCCGCGTGGGCTGTCAAGAAGTCGGGAGAGGCGCCGCCCCCCGCCGGCGCCGCGGGATCATGACGGCCGCGGCCCTGGGCGCCGCCCTGCTCGCACCGTCCCTCGCCCCGGCGTCCGCCGCGCAGCGGGCTCCCGGGGACGACGTCGTGATCGTCGACTGCTCGTCGAAGCCGCAGGTACGCCCCGAGGACTTCCTCCTCGCCTGTGGCGACGGCAACAACCGCCTGGTGGACCTGCGCTGGACGACCTGGGGCCCGCGGACCGCGACGGCCACGGGGACCGACATGGCGAACGACTGCGTCCCCTACTGTGCGGCGGGCACGTTCCGTCCGTACCCGGTCACGGTGACGCTGAGCCGTCCCCGGCCCTGGCCGGGTGCGGAAGAAGAGGGCGTCCGCCACTTCACCCTGATGACCCTCGTCTTCACGGACACCTCGCCGTCACCGATTCCGCGCAAGGTGACGTACGAGCTCTGGGACTGACGCACGACCGCAGGGATACGGCGCCTGGGAGCCCGGAGTTCCGGCGATGACGGCCGGGGGGCCGGGGGGCCGGATGGAGCAGGCAGGAAGCGGTGGTGCCAGGGCGGCCGGATGCTGGGTCCTGGAATCCACGGGGCCGTGTCAGGTCCGGCCGCGCAGCCCGCTTCTGAGGAGGCATCAACGTGCCCGTGCAGCAACCCGAACACTCCACCGCCACCGCCACCGCCACCCCGGCCCGGACGGTCCGGGTCCGGCGGGCGGCCATCGCCGTCATGGCCGCGGCCATGCTGGCCGGCGCCCTCGCGCCGGCCGGCGCGGCGAGCAGCGGACCGGGGGAGCCGCCGCCGGTGAGGGACCCGGCGCTCCAGCGGGAGCTGGCGGAGCTGGTCGGCGCGCCGGGCGGCCCGCCGGGGGCCATCGCGGTCCTCACCCGGGACGGCGTGCGGCAGGTGTACGCGGCGGGGACCGCCGAGGTGGGCACCCGGAGACTGCCGCGGCCGGACGACCACATGCGGATCGCGAGCGTGGCGAAGGCGTTCAGCGGGGCGGTCGCGCTGAGCCTGGTCGACCGGCATCGGCTCGGCCTGGACGACACGATCGGGCAGCGGCTGCCGCGGCTGCCCGCCGCCTGGCACGGGGTGACGCTCCGCCAGCTGCTGAACCACACCAGCGGGTTGCCGGACTACAGCGAGAGCAGTGCGTTCCTGGAGATCATCCGCGAGGATCCCCGGCACCGCTTCGACTCCCGCCGGCTGCTGGACTTCGTGGCGGGCCGGGACCTGCTCTTCCCGCCGGGCAGCCAGTACGCCTACTCCAACTCGGACAACATCGCCGTCGCGCTGATGGCGGAGCAGGCGACCGGGCGGCGGTACGAGCGGCTGCTGCGGGAACTCGTGTACCGGCCGCTGGGACTGCGCTCCACCAGCCTGCCGCAGGGCCATCGGCTGCCGGTGCCGTACCTGCACGGGTACGAGGTCCAGCCACCGGAACCGCCCGAGGACGTCAGCGAGGCGATCAGCGCGTCGGGGGCGTGGGCATCGGGCGGCATCGTCTCCACGCCGCGCGACCTGACCGCGTTCATCCGCGGCTACGCCGGTCCCCAACTGCTGTCCCCGCCGACACGCCGGGAACAGCAGCGGTTCGTACCGGGCGGCGAGTCGCAACCGGCGGGTCCGGGCGCCAACGCCGCCGGGCTGGCCATCTTCCGGTACACGACCCGTTGCGGGGTGGTGCTCGGGCACACCGGCAACACGGCGGGCTACACGCAGTTCGCGGCGGCCACCCCGGACGGGCGGCGGTCGGTGACGGTGTCCGTCAGCAGCCAGGTGACGGGCGACCCGGCGCTGCTGGCCCGGCTGCGAGCAGCCGAGGAGCGCTTCGTCTGCGCGCTGCTGGCCGGCGCCTGACGGTGGTCGGCCGCCGAGTGCCCGTCACGGCGTACCGAGTACCCTGGCGACGTGACGATGCGCAAGGCCGTCGACGTGAGTGTTGACGCGATGATCGAGGACCTCAGGACACTCGTCGAAATCGAGTCTCCCTCGCGCGATCTCGACGCCTTGGCGGCATCGGCCAAAGCTGTCGCCGCCGTCATCGAGAGCTGTCTCGGTGGGCAGGCCGTCCTCGTCGAGAGCGAAGCCGGGCCGCACGTCCACTGGTCAGCCGGCGGCGACCCCAAGGTGCTGATCCTCGGTCACCACGACACGGTGTTCCCGCTCGGCACCCTGGAACGCCGCCCGTTCGTGGTCGCGGACGGGCATGCGACCGGCCCCGGGGTCTTCGACATGCTGGGCGGTCTGGTGCAGGCCGTTCACGGCCTGGCGACGCTCGACGACCGGTCGGGCGTCGAGATCCTGATGACCGCCGACGAAGAGGTCGGCTCCCGCTCCTCTCGCGCTCTCATCGAGGAACGAGCCCTTGCCTGCGGCGCCGTACTCGTGCTCGAGGGCGCCGCTGAGGGCGGAGCCCTGAAGACCGGCCGTAAAGGCTGCGGCTCGTTCCAGGTCTCCATCGCGGGGCGGGCCTCGCACGCGGGCCTCGAGCCCGAGGCCGGGGTCAACGCCCTGATCGAAGCATCGCACCAGGTACTGGACATCGCAGCGCTCGGCCGACCCGACCTCGGCACGACCGTCACCCCGACCGTCGCGTCCGCGGGAACCCTGGACAACGTCGTTCCAGCGGAGGCCACCGTCATCGTCGACGTCCGGGTCGAGTCGGCCGACGAGAAGGACCGAATCGAATCCGCGTTCGCGGCGCTGACTCCGCATCTCGACGAGGCGAAGATCACCGTCCAGGGAGCTGTCGGCCGACCCCCGATGCCCGAGTCGGCGTCGGCCCAGCTCTTCGCGGTGGCGAAGCAACTGCTTCCCGGTCTCGAGGGCAAGGCGGTCGGCGGCGGAAGCGACGGCAACTTCACGGCCGCACTGGGGGTGCCGACACTCGACGGCCTCGGAGCAGTCGGAGGCGGTGCCCACGCCGACCACGAGTACCTGGTGGTCGAGGCCATGGCCGAGCGGGCGAACCTTGTCGCTGGACTGGTGAACGCGATACGGAGCACCTAGGAGAACGAGAGCACGGCATCGGCCCGGGGATGCGGGGTGCTGGATGCGTGCGATATATTGATCTTGTGCTCGCGGCCGGGATTCCAGGTTGTGGGACCGGCGTTGGTGGTCCAAGGAAAGACACCCCACTTCCCGTGGGGGAATGCAGGTGCAAGGCCTGCCCAGCGCTCGATCAGGGCCCCGGCCTCCTCACGGAGGCCGGGGCCTTTTTGCCACGTGTGTTTCGAGACCCGCCGCCGGCACGACGAGGCGCCCGTCTCCCTCGGGCTGTTGCGTGAGCGGAGGGTCGATGCCGCCACCACTTCCCCTGGAGAAGAGGAAATCCCTGCCTTCGGGGAGGGGAGCGCGCCAAAATCTCGTACGCTGCGGGGGGTGGGAAAGGTCGCGGAAGGGGGACCCACATGTCCTTGCAAAAGGGTGCCAACGTAGCGGTGGCGAGTACCAGGGTCCGGGTGGAGCTGGGTTGGCGGGGAGGCCCCGGCGCTCCTGATGTGGACGTGTCAGCTCTGTTGCTGACGGCGGCCGGCAAGGTGCGGTCGGACGACGACTTCGTGTTCTACAACCAGCCCGTGCATCGCAGTGGTGCTGTGCGCCACGAGGGCAGGCGCCAGGACGGCACGGGCGCGCTCGAGACGATCGGGGTGGCGCTGTCCGCCGTGGAGCAGGAGATCGGGACCGTGGTGGTCGCGGCTTCCACCGACGGCACGTTCGGTCAGGTGTCCGGCCTGTTCGTGCGCGTGCTGGACGCCGAGAGCGGCGCCGAGACGGCGCGGTTCGACGCCACGGGTGCCACATCGGAGACGGCGTTCGTGCTCGGGGAGCTGTACCGGCGCAACGGCGCGTGGAAGTTCCGGGCGGTGGGACAGGGGTACGCCTCCGGCCTGGCCGGGCTCGCCACCGATTTCGGCATCACCGTCGACGAGCCCGCCTCGCCTGCGCCGCAGCCCCCTGCGCCTGCGCCACTTCCCCCTGCGCCACTGCCCCCTGCTCCGCAGGCTCCGCCGCCTGTGGCTGCCCAGCCGGTGCGCCTGTCGAAGATCACGTTGACGAAGGCCGCGCCTACGGTGTCGCTGACCAAGCAGGGGGCCACCTCAGGAGCCATGCGGGTCAATCTCTCGTGGAGCGCGCCCAAGCCGCCGCGTGGCTGGATGAAGAAGGGGAAGGACGCCGTCCGGCTGGAGGACGTCGACCTGGACCTCTCCTGTCTCTGGGAGCTCCGGAACGGAGCGACGGGGATCGTCCACCCCATCAACAACCAGTTCGGCTCGTTCGACCAGCCGCCGTACATCCGGCTGGACCAGGACGACCGGACCGGGGCGAGCGAGGCCGGTGAGAACCTCATGATCAATCTTGATCACGCGGCCGAGATCAAGCGCATCCTGGTGTTCGTGGCCATCTACGCCGGGGCGTCCAGCTTCGCGGGTCTGCACGGGGTCGCCACGCTGTATCCGCCCTCCGGTCCGCCGATCGAGATGCGCCTGGACGAGTGCACCGTCCCCTCGCCGGTCGCTGCGATCGCGATGATCGAGAACGAGGGCGGGGAACTGATCGTCCGGCGGGAGGCGAAGTACCTCTTGCTGCCGCCCGGCATCTCCAAGCAGGAGGCCGTGGATATCGAGTACGGCTGGGGGATGACCTGGCACGCGGCGAGTAAGGACTGACCGACCCCGCCCGTCGCCGTGAGATGGAACCCGAGGTCGGCGTCCACCTCGTGCACGACCTGCCGCACCGCCTCGACGATGCCCGGTACGGCGACGGCCGGGCGCAACCAGGCTGGGACCTCGTCACGATGGCGTCAGCTGAGCTGGAACGAGCCCGCGCGGTCGTACCAGTTGGTGGACGGACAGTTTCCGGTTCCCGACCCGCCCAGATGGGTGCAGCGGTCGATCCACGGCGAGGAGGAACCGCCGTAGTTCGCGCTGTCGAACAGCTTGATGTCGCAGGACTGTGCGATGTAGGTGCTGACCGAGCTGTACGTGTTGTTCTCGCTGATCCCGCTGGGATTGTTGTTGTCGTACTTCTCTCCGGCGAGGTCGGGGAGCATGTAGTCGACGTCCGTGGTGGTGGCCGTGCACGCGTGATCGCCGTACCAGATGCTGTAGCCGCCGGCCTGGTTGTAGTTGATCCAGTTGTAGACCGCGACGAGCGGGAGCGACGCCAGGGTGGAGCCGTGGGCGGTCAGGGCCTGCTCGGAGGTGAAGCAGGCCTTCTTCTGGGCGGTGAGGTCGATCGCGCAGTACTGTCCGGCGGCATCCGCCACGGGATTCTGCGGGGCCAAGGCCGAGGCGGAGACCGAGGCGGAGGCCGAGGCGGAAGCGGCGGCGGAGAGGGCGAGCGTGAAGGCCGCAGAGGCCGCGAGGAGAATCCTTGCCGGCGACGATTTTCCGGGAACTCGCACAACTTCCTCCTGAGTGGGTATCCGTTCGGCGGTCTTCACAATGCCCGGCGACCGGCCCGGTCGACAGGGCGCCTACCGGCCACGTGCTCGGCTCGGCCGGCTCGGCTTCGGAGCGTTCTCCCGCCGGCGTGCGGGGATGCGAACGAGAGTGTTCTCAGGGCCTTGCGGGGCTGATGGTGCGGACCGGCAGCGGCCCTCGGACGGCTGGTTCGCGGGTATCGAGTCGGCTCGCTGTTGACCCTCGACATGGTGGAGGGCTCAGAGTTCTGGGTGTGGAGAGCGAGATGCGCAGTATTGGTGAGATGGCCCGGGACAGTGGACTGGGTGTGAGTGCCCTGCGGTTCTACGACGGCGCCGGCGTGCTGGTCCTGGCCTGGGTGGATCCGGTGAGCGGCTACCGCTGGTACGGCCCCGAGCAGCTTGAAGAGTCCCGGTTGCTGGCCGGGCTGCGCCGGGCGGGTATGCCGTTGGCGGACATTCGGCTGGTACTGGCCGGCTGGTCCAGTGCGGACACCGACCTGGTGCGGAAGCTGCTTCAGGCACACCTGCGCCGTCTTGAACTGGGGCTGTCCGATGCCCGCAGTGAGTTCTCCACGCTCCGAGCGCTACTCGAATGCAGGGAGAATCCCATGACCACGCTCCGCACCGCCACCGTCCGGCTGGCTGTCTCCGCGCCTGAGCTGGCCGCCGCGTTGGACGCGGTCCGCTTCGCCGCCGGTACCGACCCGGAGCTGCCGATGCTCGGCGGTGTCCTGTTCGACATCGAGGGTGAGGCGCTCCATGTCGTGGCCACCGACCGGTACCGGATGGCTGTCGCACAAGCCGGTACCACCGGGCACGGCGGACCCCGTGTGCAGGTCATCGTGCCGTCCCCGCTCGCCGACGCGATGCGGGCGCTGTTGAGCGACGACGCATCCGTCCGGCTCGCTGTGGACGGTGACCGCGTGGCCTTGGAGGCGGGGGACCGTCAGGCGGCCGGCCAGTGCCTCGATCACGACTTCCCTGATTACCGTCGCCTCGTCCGCCTGCCGGCCGGGCACCGCGCCCTCATCGATGTCACGGCGTTCCGGGAGGCGCTGGAAACCGGCCCCGTCCGTGCGAGCGAGGTACGCGAGCAGGATGGTGTTTCCTGTGACCTCAGCGTGCTCAAGGTGGCGGCCGACGGCTCGGTGACCGTCTGCGAAGACGGTGACGACGACCAGGACCACGTCGCCGTCAACCGCGAGTTCCTCCTGCATGCCCTCGCCGCCGGAGCCCGGGACCAGCTGATCCTGGAGTTCGGCGCCCCTACGGTGCCCCTGGCGATCCGCCGGACCGACACCGAGGACACCTTCTCGATGCTGATGCCTGTCCGCCTGGAGAATTGACCGCTGGACCAACGTGGCCGCCGCGAGATGGAGGCGGGCGTCCATATCGAGGTGGACCTCGCCGTAGGGGCGTACATGAGACCACAACGGCGGGGTCAGACCACGCCGGTCGGGCGAGATAACCGATCGACACCCTGATCGTGATGGCGTTGGCTGGCAGACATGCCAGAACTGCGTACCGATCGTCTCCTGCTCCGCCGGTGGCGGCGTTCGGCGTGGGGTCACGGTTACGCCACCGAGGCCGCCGTGGCCTGCCTGGCCTTCGGCTTCGAGGCCCTCGGGCTGCCGGAAGTTGTTGCGTCGACCACCGTCGACAACCTGCGTTCCCAGGCAGTGATGCGCCGGATCGGCATGACCCGGGACCCGGCCGACGACTTCGAGGATCAGAGCGTCCCCGAAGGGCCGCTTCGCCAGTGTGTGCTGTACCGGATCGCGCTGAGATGACCACGGGCTACACCACGCGGCGGGAGACGACCCCGGTCGCCACTGGAAGCAGCTGAGCACACGGCCGGCATCCGACGCATGTCGCGCTGGTGTTCTGCTGAATGGCCTTCGCCGGCAGCGGCCGAGGCTCCGGCGTGATCGTTCCGCACTCGCGCCTCCCCAGGACCGAATGTCAGCGGGTGCGTCTACGGTTCTGCCGTGGCGAACTCCTACACGACCCTGTGGACCAACGACCTGTGCCGAGAGCTCGAGCGAGCCGGCTATGCCGGCCGGCGCCTCACGATGTTGTTCGGTGGTCCGCACCAGTCGCTGCCGAGCTTCGAGCGGGCGGGCGTTCAGCCCGGCGACACGATCTATCCCGTCCGGGTCTTCCGCACCCGGCTCCACGTACTGGGCGCCATGGAGGTGACCCGGATCATCCCGTACGAGGATGCCGGATCGGAACTCCACGATGACGACTACACGAAGCTTCTGGACTGGAAGCCGCTGAAGGCGGGCTGCGTCACCGAGGTGGTGCTCGGGCCGCCCGGTTCTCCTCTCACCTTCGGCACAGTCGTCCCCGCCGATCTTCTGGAACGTCTGACATTCACCTCGCGCCGGGGCGAGCGCACACTCAAGTACGTCGAGGAAGGAAGACTGACCCGGTCAGTGAGCGTCCAGGGCATCTACCGGCTCGCCGCCGACTCCGCTGCTGAGCTCCACGAGCTCGTCCTGGACACAGCAAATTGACGGCCGGCGCGCCTGGCGGAGCCTGCCTGGCCGGTGCATCCGGAGACTGGTGAGCCTGACCCCCTGGTGTTTCGTCTTCCCGTGAACAAAGCCAAGGAGTGGCACCTCTGGCGTCGCGGGTCACCGCCCGATGGTGTTCATCAGGATGATCGCCACGAGATTCGCGAGGATGACGGTGACGACGCCGATGATCAGGGCCCAGGCTCTGCGCGACTCGTCCAGGTACACGCGTCGCCTCCCGACCGGGACGTGCCGTCCCTCTCGTGCCGGGCGCCCGTGCGGGGGCCGGCCTTCCGCCATGATGACCCGGTTCCGCGTGGCGCACATCTCGGGCATCACAGCGCTGGTACCGGGCCGACGGGCCGACGGGGCGGCGCGTCGGCCCGGCGTTCCGAGGTGCGGGCCGCTGGGGGGTCGGAGCTGTGCCGGGTTTCGTGACAGAGCCCGGCCGGGTGACTACGGACCCGGCCGGGCTCTGCGTGCGTGGGGATGGTGGCCGCGCGGATGGTTCAGAGGTTTTCGTCGGGCAGGTCGAGCTCCTCTTGGAGCGGGTCGTTCTCGCGACGGCGCTCGTTCTTGTCGGGGTTCTTGCCGCGGGAGGGCTGGCCGGGCTCCGGGTGTACGGGGTCCTGGCCGGGACGCGCCACGCGCTCCTGCTCTTCGCGGCCCTTGCCCGGCTCCTGGCGCTTGTCACGCATACCGCCCATGACGGCGACTCCTCATTGGTCTGGGGGATTCCTCCGTTCACGCTCGCGCGGCCCGTCGAGCTTCGCCTGCGGTACGTGGCGTACGGGTGACGCCTCCGCCCGGCCGGCGGCGGAGCGCGGACCGCCCACCGCGGACTCTGCCGCCCCGCGAGGACCGCATGCGCGCGGTCACTGTCGCCCTGCCGGGCAGGGGGAACGAGCGGGCCACGACGGTCTGCCCCAACAGCCGTCTGCACCTGACCTGCCCTCGCCAGCGCGATCCGGAGCCGGACCGGCGACGTTGACACCGCGACACGTGCCCGCCCCCTCACCCACCCGGGCCGGACTCGGCACGGCGGCAGGGCCGCCTTCGCTGCCGGGACTACCGCCTTCGCTGCTGCTTCGCCTTTCATGACGGAACGGTTACGTGCCGCCACGTCGGTGGCCCCGCTTCGTTGGATGCGGGCATGGAGCAGAAAACCGTTCAGCCTCCGGACTGGGCCGGATTCGCCCGGCTGGCGGAGGAGTTCTGGCAGGTGTCCGATGCGCCGATCTACGACGCCGTCGAGCGGCAGTGGCTCGCCGAGGGCCGTGAAGTGCCCCGCCGTGCACGTCTGTCGTTCGATGGCCGGCACCTCATGAGTGCCGACGACCTGTTCGGTCGTGCCTGAGCCCATCCGGTTCTGTGCGAGAACCTTGGCGCGCCCCCGCTGGATGACAGTGCCGCCTCGACGGACCCTGCCTGATGGGAAAGCACGTGCACCCTCGGCCGGGGCCGCTTGGGCAAAGGGAAGGGTTGCCGATCCCGAACACCTCGTCGCCCTCGCCGTCGCCGTGGACGGGGGCGCGGACAGGGGCGCGGACGGGGGCGGGGACCGGCCAATCCGTGTGTCGGTGGGGCGGGCTAATCTCCTGCAATGGATCTGCCCTACAGCACCCGGCCCTCCGCGGAGGAGATCATCGCGGCCGTCCCGGGCCTCGCGCCGTATGCCCTGCCCGCCGTGGTGCTGGCACCTCAGCCGGGGGAGCCCGGTGTCCATGACAGTTCGGTCGGCGGAGCGCTGCTGTGGCCGGTCCACGAGCCTTGGCCGTACTGCGACATCCCGGACGAGAAGTCCGGCTCGGGGAAGCCGGATTCAGCCATGGTGCCCGTGGTGCAGGTGTACAAGAAGGATGCGCCTGGCGACTGGTGGCCCGAGGGGAAGGACGTGTTCCAGCTCCTGTGGTGCCCGAACGTGCACTGGGATCCGCCGGTCCCGCACGCCGACATCAGCCCGGTTGCCGAGATCCGCTGGAGGAACAGCGCCGACGTCACCGACGTACTGAGCACGCCTCCTCTGCCTGTACGCCAGGAGGACCCGGAGTACGGATACGCGCCTGTGCCGTGCACGCTCACCCCTGCCGCCCTCATCGATTTTCCCTATCCCCAGGCACTGCCCGATGGAGAACTCGCGGAGGCCGTCCAGGAATACGTGGGCGCGTTGGGGGGCGAGGGCGACGTCATCACCCGGGTGGCCGGGATCAAGTTCGGAGGGTGGCCCACCTGGCATCTGAATGATCCCCGCGACATCCCGTGTCCGGCGTGCGGTGCTCCGTGCCGACTGCTGTTCACCGTGGCCAGCGACCACACCACCGGGATCACCGTCGGGCGGTGGGGCGACTTCCGGGTTTTCGCCTGTCCTGCCGACGCCGGGCACGGCTTCGTCTTCGATCAGCACTGACTCGTAGTGTCGGGGCTGCCGCACAGCACCTCGGCGCGCTCCCATGTCACACCCGGCTCCCGGCAGGCCGCAGGCAGAGGGGCAGCGGGCAGCGGGGCGGGCGCAAGCGGTTTCTGACGACCGCCCCCGCCGAGCGTCGGGTTCCGGCCGTTCTCCCACCCCGGCCGTCCCCGGCCGCCGACCGGCCGCAGGAGGGCTGTGCTGGCTGCGGCCGGGCCCGGCGGCGGCAGGACGGCCAGAACTCGTTGCTCCACCCTCCCCGCTCTAGTTCACTGCCTGCTCCACCGGTTCCCCCGCCCTGCCCTCCCGCCCCGACCGTCGGGGCCGGGTCTCCTCGGCATGCCCGCACGGCGAGGTGAACCGGCGTTCCTCACCGGCGAGTTGAAGGAGCAGCAACAGATGACCGACAAGCAGGCCGCGAAACCCGGTGCCCTGGCCGCGCCGCCGGAGTTCAAGTACACCTGGGGCCGGCACCACCAGGTCATGGAGCAGCTGTCGCTGGTCCAGATGGCCCGCCGCGTACCGTCCGCTCTCGGACACACCGCCCGCCTCGCTCTCGCGGTGAACCGCACCGCGTTCTCCATCCTCGTCTGTGCCCAGATCGTGGGCGGGATCTGCACGGCGGCCGCCCTCGCGGCGATCTCCCGCGCGATGGACCCGCTCCTGACCGGCGGCACCGTCGAGGAGCGCCTCGCGGCCGCCACCTGGCCGCTGGTGTTCGCCGCCGCGATGACCGCGCTCGGTGCTCTGGCCTCCATCACCTCCGGCAGCGCGACCCGCCGTCTCAACCCCGGCATGGCCACCCTCGCCGACCTCGCCATGGTCGACGCCCATATGGACGTCGAACTCGCCGCCTACGACGCCCCCGACTTCACCGAACGCTCCGAGGCCGCCGAGACCGGCTCCGCCCGCTCCTCCCCGCTCCCGCAGGACGCCGTCCGCTTCACCGGCGGCCTCATCGACCTCGTCGCCGTGGCGTCGGTCCTCACCCTCGTGCACCCTGTTCTCTTGCCGCTGCTCATGCTGTCGGTGATCCCCCGGGGCCTGGGCTCGGTGTACGCGGCCCGCCTCGACCACGCGCTACACAACGGGACGATCGCCTCGCGGAACATCAAGCACATGATGCGGTGGCACCTGACGACCCCGAAGCTCGCGGACGAGCTGCGCGGGAACTCGATGCGCGAGTACTGCCACCACTGGTACGCGGCCGTCTGCGACCGCATCGACTCCAAGGGGCTGGGCGAGCTTCCCGAAACCGTGAACGGCGCCGCCCAGCGGGAAATGAGGGAGGCCTGGGCGGAGTTGTCGAGGCCGGCCCGTGTGAGGGACACCGCCGACTCCCCTCGGGGAGGAGCGCGTGTACAAGCGGCACGACTGCGGCGGCATCGTCCCCTCACCCCTGGTGCTCCGAGCACGGGAGGGCGGCCGAGACCGCGGGAAAGGCCGGCGACCGGCTCTCGCGCCTCCGCCTCGGGCAGACCCTGACCCCGGGCAAGCCTCCCGTCGGCGGCGTGGGAGCGAAGTACCGTGATCGCATGGAACAACGCATCACTCTGGTCACGCTAGGGGTCTCCGATCTCGCACGCGCCAAGGGTTTCTACGAAGCCCTGGGCTGGCGGGGGCAAGAGGTCGAGGAGACCGTCTTCTTCCAGGCCGGCGGCCTGGGACTCGTCCTATGGGATCGCGACAAACTCGCGAAGGACTGCGGCCTGGAGCCCGGACCGGCGGCAGGTTTCGCCGGGATCGCCCTGGCACACAACGTCCGCTCCGAGGCGGAGGCCGACGCTCTGCTCGCGGCGGTGGAGCGGGCCGGTGGAACCATCACCAAGCCCGCGGCCGTCAACGCCATCGGGTTCTACTCCAGCGCCTTCGTCGATCCGGACGGCCACGCTTGGGAGATCGCGTACAACCCCGGGATCCCCCTCGCCGAGGACGGCTCGATTGTCCTTCCCGATTTCGGCAGCCTCTAGGCCGACAGTCCGGTCGCGCCGGGTCGGGAGTCCCGGCCGCATGGGTGTCCCGGTCCCGGCGTAGCGACTGGGGGGTTCAGGGCAGCGATCGCACTGCCAGACGGGGGTGACGGGTGAGGGCTGAGGCGATGACGGCTGCGGCCATGCCGTTGTCGGGGTCGAGGCCGGACAGGATGGTCGCCCGGTGGGTGGCGCCGTTGAGGGGAAGGCCTGGTAGTCCGTTGACCTCCAGGAGGTGGAGGTTGCCGTCCGGGTCGAGGCGGAAGTCGGCTCTGGCCATGTCCCGCAGGCCCAGGGCGTCGAAGGCCAGGCTCGTGAGGTGGCGTGCCTGGCGGGCGACGCTCTCGTGGATGGGGGCGGGGACCTTCAGGTGCTGCCAGCGGGCGGGGTCCTGTTTGAGGTCGTAGCCGAAGACCCCGCCCGCGGCGGCGGTGGCGGGCATGGTGGTCTCCGCCACCGGGAGCGGACCGCCCGCGGCCGTCAGGTAGGGGACGGTGATGTCCCGGCCGGGTATGTATTCCTCGGCGAGGACCCCGTCCGGGTACTCGATGAGCAGGGCCGCTGCCACGCCGGCGGCCTCATCGGCGGTGCGGGCCAGACAGTCGCCGGTGATGCCCTTCGAGCAGGACTCGAAGTTCGGTTTGACGATGACGGGATACGGCAGAGCGCCCAGCCCCGTATCCGGTGAGCCCGGGTCCAGGAACACCGACAGCGGCGTCGGCAGGCCGGCCTGGCGCAGGACGGCCTTCGTGCGGTGCTTGTCCAGGGCCAGCGCCAAAGCCGCGGGTCCTGAACCGGTGTAGGGCAGGCCCAGTTCTTCATACAGCTCTGGGAAGACCGACTGTCGCCACGGCCCGCTCCACCCCTCCGCCAGGTTGAACACCAGATCCGGACGCATGCTCCGCAAGACGCCGGCCACCTCCCCAAGTGCGCCGGAGACCTCCAGGGGTTCCACGGCGTATCCCAGACGGGCCACCGAATCCATCAGGTCATCGAGCTCCCGGGGTGAGGTGAACCCCCGCTGCTCCAATCCCTCGCACGACCTCAGGTTGTGGGCCACCGCTATGCGCACCGAAAACCTCCAAGGACGGATCACCTGACACAGCCGCTCATCCCTGCCCACCCCACCGGTCGCCGCAACCACGCGGACAGGCGCCGGTGAACGGCGGCGCCCGGCGTCGCTGATGCTGAGCCCTGACAGGAGGCGCGCCCGGCGCGCCTGGCTGTGCTTCCAGGCGCTCCATCGCGCTCCCCTCCACGGCGGGTAGAGGTGAGGAAACACCCGAGGAGGATGCGATGGGCGGCAGTGAGTTCGGCGCGATCGACATCAGCGGGGCGGTCTGGGTCAAGAGTTCCTACAGCGGAGGCGACGGTGCCTGCGTCGAAGTGGCTCGGATCCCCGGGGGCGCGGTCGCTGTACGGGACTCGAAGGACGTGAGCCGCACGCCCTTGCGGTTGTCGGTCGGTCAGTGGTCGGCCTTCCAGCGCGGCATCGCACACGGCGTGCTGCCGGCCTGAACTCCCACAAGGCAAGACCCGGCACGGCGAAGGGGGCGGTCCCGCCGGTCGGCCGGCGGACCGCGATCCCTCCACGATGTGGCTGGACTCCTCACGGGCCGCTCCCGCAGTACTTGTGGGAGGGTCGATGCTCCGTACGTCGGGCAGGCGGGGGTGCGTGATGCGGCAGGGCGAGTCGGGAGTTGATGTCCTGGTCGTCGGGGACGGGGTGCTGGGGCGTTCGATCGCCTGCGCGCTCGCGTCGGCCGACAGCCGAGTCAACGTGGTCCTGTGTGGCCGTACGGGTCCTGCGGCGTCCCCGGCGGCCGGCGCGATGCTGGGCGTGCTCGGCGAGGTGACCGATGCGTCGTTGAAGAGGCCGCACGGTGAGCTGAGGCTGCGGATGGCTGTCGAAGCGGCCGCCCGCTGGCCTTCCTGGCGTGAAGGCATCCGTGAGCAGGCAGGTGCCGCGGCTCCCCGCGGGGACGGGTATGGCCGGGGCACCTTCATGCTGCTGAACGCGGTCTCCGCGCGACTGGATGAGAAGTCTTTCGCGGCTGTCCAGAGGGCCGGAACCCTGTACGGGTTACCCGTCGAGGACGTCGACCCTGCGGATATTTCCGGCTACCGGCCGCTGGACAACGACCGGGCACTGCGGGCGCTGTACTTGCCGCGGGAAGGGTTCCTGGACGCCCGACGGTGGCTGGCCACGCTGGACGCTGCCCTTGATGCCCTGCCCAACGTGGCCCGCACCGGTGCCGGACGCCTGACCGCCACCTCCTCCGGCTACACCATGCGCAGCACAGAGGCCGCGTACGCGGCCCCGGTGGTGGTCGTGGCGGCCGGTGCCTGGACCACCCCCCTGCTCGACGCTCTCCACGCGGGCATCTCGGTGTTGCCGGTGCTGTCCGTGGAAGGGACCGCGTTCACGGTGAGCGCCCCCGATCCGCTGCCCGCGGTGCTGCGTACGCCGAACCGGGCTTATGCCTGCGGGCTGCACAGCGTCCCGCAGGCCGACGGCACCTGGTACGTGGGTGCCTCCGCCGCTCCGGCCCTGGTCCCCGGGGCGGCTCCCATGGCGGGCAGCCTGCGCTTCCTCCTGGATTCAGCGCTCGGCCAGCTCCATCACGGTCTGGCCACCGCCTCCGTGCAGCGGCTGCATCACGGGAACAGGCCTATCGGGCTCGACGGCCACCCCCTGCTCGGCCCGACAGCCCGGCCCGGGTTGTGGGTGGCCACCGGTACCCATCGCGACGGGCTGCACACCTCCCCGCTGATCGCCCAGGAACTTGCCGACGCCGTCCTCCAGGACCGCCCCAGCCGCTGGCTCGCCCCCTGGCGCCCCGACCGGACCCCGATCAGCGACTGGAGCGTCGAGGACGCCGTCCGGGAAGCGGCCGATCACCACCACGCCCTCACGGCCGAGTCCCGGATGCGCCCGCCGCTGACCGGGAGCTGGCCCGACGCACTGGAGGACGCGTACCGGCATCGCATGAGCGAGATGTACGCGGCCATGCCCGACGGCTACGTTCTGCCTCCCGACCTCGCCCCACTGGGCTACGAACACCAGGACGCCATCGCCGCCCTGGCCCAGGACTACCTGGACAGCCGGACGGCACCGACGTCGTACGCGCCCGCGGTGCGACCGTCCGGGCCTGGCTACGGGGCTACGGCGCCTCGGCGGACGCCCACCACCCCACCTCCGCCCATCCCCGAGGTGGCCCGGCGTCGTGACCGACACTGACATCCGTACGCTCGGCCAGCCTCATCGCCGGCTGCCACGGCGGGGCCGGTGAGCGCGCGCCCGTCACCGGGTCGGGGAGCGGCGGTCACCGGCGGGTCGGCCGCCGGGAACGGTTCGTACGGGTTGAGTCGTTACCCCAGGGGCGCGGGTACCCGGGGCGAGAGAGGCGCGGTCAGCCGGTCGGCGCCGGCCGGGACGGGCACGGCGGCGAAGAAGGCGTTCTGCTGTTCCTGGAGTTCCCTCTTCCGCTCGGGGCTGGTGCCGGGGAGGCGCTGCTCCTCGTACAGCTTGTGGGTGGCTTCCTGGGCCCACTTGCTGGCGGGGGTGTGGAACTGGACCTCGAACAGCTGCCCTGAGCGTGGAGCGCGCCAGCCGGTGTTGAGTCCCTTGTATCCCTGGGTGCGGCCCCAGGTGTTGGACCACTTCGTACTGTCGTTCCCCCACGAGGAGAGCACGTGCGCAGCGGTGGTGACGCCGTCGGTGTACTGGTCCTCGTTCCACTGAAGGGTGTAGCGCACCGCGTCGCTGAGGGTGGCGAGGGCGGCCTCGGCGCTCTGCCCCGGGTGTTCCTTGAGGGAGGTGGCGACCTTCCGCTTGAGCGAGTCGGGGGACTTGAGCCGGTTCTCGAAGCCGATGACCTCGGCCCCGGCGATCCAGGCCGCGGCCCGTACCTGGGGGCTGATGGCCCGCTCGGCCCGCTTGGCGTTCTCGACGTAGGCGTCGACCCGCTTGTTGTCGGCCGGGCTGAGCGAAAGGCCGCCTTCCCCGGTCCAACCGTCACCCGGCTGCCGGCCGGCAGCCGTCTGCGAGGTGTCGGCATTCGCCGTCCCGGCCGGGACGGCCATGGCGGTGGAGGTGATGCCGGTGGCGAGTGCGGTGGTCAGTGCGGCCGCGATCGCGGCCCGGGTGACGGTACGGGTGATGGTCATCCGCGTGAGCCTTGCCTTTGCGTGAGGAGTCGCTACGCGCGTTACAACAGGCGGACATGGCCCGAAGTGTCGTGCGGAGGGCCGGTGGGGTGATCTTTGGCCGGATCCGCTCCCCGACAAACACCTGGACGAGACGAACACCCTGAACCCGCTCCGGCTGGCCACCGCCTGCCAAGAGGGCGGGGCCCGCCTGGTGTACGCCTCCTCGCATTCCGTCTACGGCGTGCTGCACCAACGCGCACCCGTCCGCGAGGACGCTGACAGCGACCGGACCCGCTGTTCGGGACCCCTGAACCCCTACGCCCGCTCCAAGCTCGCCCTGGACCAGCTGATGCGCCAACGGTTCCCCACCGGTCCGGACTGGGTCGCCCTGCGCTACACCAACGTGTTCGGCGCCGACGAACAGGACAAGGGGCCCATGGCCTCCATCGTGTCCCAGCTGCCGCGCCAGGCCGCGACGCACGGCCGGCTGCGGCTGTACGACGACTCACTGACCGCCGCCCGGGACTACATCCCGGTGGAGAGCGTCGCCGACACCCTGGCCCTCCTCACCCGCCAACCGGTCCCCGCGGCCGTCTACAACCTCGGCGCCGGAACAGCCGTCTCCTTCGCCGAGCTGGTGCAGTGGTGTGCCCGGCTGCGCGGGGAGACAGGCGACGGGCCACTGAACGTGGAATGGGTGGCCAACCCGGTGACGGCCGCCTACCCGTTCTTCACCTGCGCGGACATGACAGCACTGCACGAAGCCCTGCCTCAGCGGCCCGGCGTGTCGGCGCGCGATGTCCAGCTGCGCGCGGCCGAGCTGTTCGCGGTCTTCCAACGTACGACGCCACCCACGTCCAGGTGCTGGCGGCTGGGGATTGGGAAGCGGCTCGGGACGGTCGGCTTGACCGACGGACGGGGGCTGCCGCACCAGCTGGTGTTCAGAGCTCCTGAGTACCTCGGCAACCATTCCGGCCCCAGGCGGGTCCTTCATGCCGGGGCCCCGCGCGGGGCCGCGTCGTTCGCGAGGACGGAGGAGCGCCGTGGGGGTCCGCAGGGCAGCGAAGGGCATCGGCGAGTTCCTGATGGAGATGGTTGGGGAAGCCGTCGCCGAGGTGATCCTCAGCCTGCTGGCCTGCGTCCTGCTCGCCTGCCTGGCTCTGATCGCCTACCTGAGCTGGTCCTTCAGCCCGCGCTTGACCGTCGCCGGTGCCGGACTGTTCAGCCTCTTCCTCGCCCACGGCGCCTGGGGGATCTTCCGCGACCCCGCGGAGGGTCGCCGCCGTCGGGGCGTCGGCGCCGTGACCACGGCGGCCTTCACCCTGACCGCCGCGACGGCCGCCTTCCTGTTGTTGTACGCCACAGGCTGCGACTGCCTGTGAAGTCGTTCGTTACCGCGTGCTCCGCAGCGTGCCGCCGGCCATGGCAACCGCTTGGAGAATCCGGTGAGATGCTGCCGCGAAGACTGTCCCAGCAGCGATCAGCATGCGGTGATCCCCTGGTCTGAAGCGCTTGCGCGGGCAACCAGAGCGCTCAGTGGCTTCCCAATGGAGACGTCAACTTCCCGGTCTGACCTGCGGCAAGTGTGGATCCAGCCGGCCGGCTGCCGGCCGGGTCTGCGTATGCGTGGACAACCAGGTGGCGGCGGGCCTCAGCGTCGGTACATGAACGCTATTGACAGTCGGGACCCCAGCACGCACCCTTTCACTACTTCCTTAGTGAAAGGAGGATGAACCGGTGTGATCGAGTACCGCATCGACAGGCGCAGTGGTGTGGCCACCTATCTCCAGATCGTGCAGCAGACCAAACAGGCTCTTCGCCTGGGCCTGTTGAAGCCGGGGGACCGGCTGCCCACTGCCCGCGAGGTGGTCGAGGCCCTCGCCATCAACCCCAACACCGTGCTCAAGGCGTACCGGGAACTCGAACGTGAGGGGCTGGTGGAGGGCCGCCGAGGGCTCGGCACGTTCGTCCGCCGGACGCTGGGCGAGGGCAGGGCGGCAGACGGGGCGCTGCGCACCGAGCTCGCCCAGTGGCTGGCACGGGCCCGGCGGGCGGGCCTGGAGCAGGACGACATCACCGCACTGTTCACCTCCGTACTGAACGGATCCGACAGTGAACCGAGCCAGGGGGACGAAGAATGACGGCAGCCATCGAAGCGCACGGCATCGGACGGAGGTTCCGCCGCGGTGGCTGGGCCCTGAGGGACTGCTCCTTCCGGCTCCCCGCCGGCCGCATATGCGCCCTGATCGGCCCCAACGGGGCCGGCAAGTCCACCCTGCTGGCCTTGGCCTCGGGCGTACTGAAGCCCACTGAGGGCACCCTGACCACCCCGGCCCGCGAGTCCATTGCCTATGTCGCCCAGCACAAGCCGCTCTACCCGCAACTGACCGTCGCCGAGACCCTGCGCATGGGCGCCGACCTGAATCCCGACCGCTGGGACCCGGCCGCCGCAGGCAAGGTGGTGGAGGCCGGCGGCCTCGATCCGGCCCGGCGCGTCCGCGCCCTGTCCGGGGGCCAGCGTTCCCGGCTCGCCCTGGCCTTGGCCCTCGGCAAGCGGCCCACGCTGCTGCTCCTGGACGAAGCGCTGTCCGATGTGGACCCGCTCGCCCGCCGCGAACTGATGGGGGCCCTGCTGGCGACGGCCGCCGAACACGGCACCACCGTCCTGATGTCATCGCACATACTCTCCGAGCTGGAGGACGCCTGCGACCACCTGCTCCTGATCGACGGCGGACGCGTCCGGCTCGGCGGCTCGGTCGAGGATCTCCTGCAAGCCCACACCCTGGTATCCGGCCCGATCCGTGACCTGGCCCCGCACACCGTGGTCACCACGCGCTCCACCGGGCGCCGACTCACCGCCCTGATCCGCCCGGAAGGAACCGTGAACACCGGCAGCGACGGCTGGCAGGCCATCGAACCCACCCTGGAAGAACTGGTGCTCGCCCACCTCGGCGCCCCGGACGTCCCGGCCCTGCTCACTCCGGCCGTGGAGGTAGCGGCATGATCCTCACCGACCTGCGCGGTCCCCTTCGAGTGACCGTCGGCCTGCACCGCCACGTTCTGTGGGCCGCACTCGCCCTGGTGCTGCTCGCCGCCATCGCGCTGCCCACCGGCCGCTGGTACGTCCAGTCCTTGGCCGAGGACCTCGCGGCGAGCGGCTGCAAGGTGGAGAAGACGGTGCCCGGATGCGGCATCCAAGTCCGCGGCTTCCTCTCCCGCAGCTTGTATGTCAACAAGATGTTCTCCTTCGTCGCGCTTGCCGTGAGTGCGTTGCCCCTGCTCCTCGGTGCGTTCGTCGCGGGTCCGCTGATCGGGCGCGAGTTCGAAGCCGGCACCCACCGACTCCAGTGGACCCAGTCGGTCAGTCCGGCCCGCTGGCTCGCCGCCAAGCTGGCGGTGCCGGTCGCCGCCGTACTCCTCCTCCTGCCCGCGTTCGTGCTGCTGACGGCATGGATCCGGCGGGGAACGCTGGACACCTGGTACCCCATCCAGTGGTACGACCTCCCCGTCTACGGGGTGATCGGGCCGGTGGCGGTGGGCTACGCCCTCCTCGGCATCGCTGCCGGCACCCTGGCCGGCCTGCTGATCGGACGCACGGTGCCCGCCATGGCCGCGGCCATGACGGCGGTCGGGATCATTGAGGCGGTTGTCGTCCTGCTCCGCCCCCGGCTCTGGCCCGCCCTCGGCGGGCCCGCGCGCGGCGGGGACAACTGGGCCTTCTCCGGTCCGATCGACCGCATCGGGATCCGTTACCACCCCGAGTCCCACTTCTGGCCGCTTCAACTGGTCGAGAGCGCGATCCTGCTGACCCTCGCCGCCGCCGCGATCGTCGCGGCCTTCGCGATCCTGCGCCGCCGGCACCGCTGACCGGCCCCGACCACCTGCGGGCAAGAAGACGGCGAATGGATTTCTTCCATGCCCAGCTGTCCCATTTGCCGCATATCCGGGTGTTCTGACGCTGCTGGGCACGGCCGCGCTGCGGCCACCAGCGGCCGGGCCGGCACGGGGCGAAGCCGCCGGTGATTCGAGAGACTCGTTCCACGGTCCGGTCCGGTCCGGTCCGGTCCGGTCCGGACCGAGTGCGTGCGTGCGCGAAGGCCTTTCACGAGGGGGCCGGGCGATGTCCGTCCGCTTCGTGAAGGTCGACCACGAGCAAAACCGGATCCCTTTGGCCACCCCCATGCCCGGGAGCCGGGCCCGGCTCACCAGCACCGCCGAGCCCGGCACGTTCCACGACCTCGGTTACGGGGCCGGCTCGTAGACGACGGTGGTGGTCGGGCAGTCCTCGGCAAGCCCGAGCAGCGCAATCTGGCCTGCGCGCACAACACGTCAGTGGCCACGTGTTGCGACGACCCCCGGAATCCGCCGGGAGGGGCGGGGCGGACGGCCCAGGAGGAGCGGTCAGAACGCGAAGACGGCGTTTCCGTTGAAGGTCGCGGACATGGTGCACGCGTTGGAGAAGGTGTGCTTCCAGGAGATGCGGCTGCCCTGCCAGACGCCGTCTGCGGTGACGGTGACGGGGGCGTAGTGCATCGGGCAGGCGCGGCTCGAGTCCGGGGCGGCCAGGAGCGCGTCGAGGGTGCCGGCGGTGGCGGTGAGGGCCGCGCAGGCGGCCTTGGGGTCGGGGTGCGTTCCCTGGGCGGTCGGCGCGCAGCTGAGGGTCGCGGCCCGCATGACGGTGTCCGCGTCCTCGCCCTGGGCGACGGTCAGGACCACGGCGGAGGGAGCGTACAGGCTGGCGGGCTGTGCCTCCGCGATGCCGGTGGCGCCGACCAGGGTCAGGAGGGCGGCAGCGGAGATAGCAGCGATGCGGTGACGCACGACGGAACTCTCTTTCAATTCGAAGGGAAGATGCAGCAGTTGGCTGCGATCTATCGACTGGACGCGACCGAGTCTGTCGGGTGCGAAGGGTGCATGCACATCGAACGCCGATTTACAGACAGCTCGTTCGATTGTGGCGACCGAATGGTCGTTCGGGCAGCTCGGACCGGGGGTGCGCCCTTCGCGATCACGCGCAAACGGACGGTGACACCCGGCGGGACAGCCGTACGTGGGGCGTTGACCTGCTGTCGGCTGAGCGCGGTTCATCGAACGTCCATCCAGACTGACCGGATAGTGCTGGTGCCTCGCGGTGCCTCGCGGTGCCTCCCGGCAGAAGGCGCCGTCGCCGCTGCCGCACGTTCGCGGGCGGCGCCGGTACCGACCGGGCCCGCTCGGCACGGTCGGGCGCAGGACAGCTGTCTGCGTTGACCGGCGCGGGCGTGGTGGCGGAGCTCGTCGAGTGCCGCGCCCGGCGATGCGGGTCGGCCAAGGCCGCCCGCCAGGACGCCAGTTATGGACAGGGTTGCCGGCTGTCCGGTGCGGTAGCGGCCGCCTGTCTCAGCGCTGAGAGGCAACAGAGTCGGTGATGCCGTGCCAGGTCCTGCGGTAGCCCTCCCGGAGAGGGCCGCCGACGAGGTCGAGCACCTTCGACGCAGCGCCGATCAGTACTGCGGGGTCGCCTGACTCACACAGGCGGAGGTGCCCTTGGAGCAGGGCGGCTCCGCGCTGTGGGTCGGCTTCCAACAGGCGGCGGGGCAGCCACTTCCCGCCGCCGATCCACGCATCATGGTGGTCACAGAGCAGATCGGCTGCGGCATCGACGACGAATGCGGCCACGGCCAGACGCTCGATGGGGTCGTCGGCGTCAGCGAGGTCGTCCAGTGCGTCTGTCAGACCGTATCGCTTCGTATCGACGGTTTCCGGTGCCAGTGCGGGCGGACCTTCACGAAGGTCCGCTTCGGCCAGGGCGCGAGCGCGCCCGGCCTCACCGTTCGAATCGACCAGAACGAGACCGGATACATACATGCTCTGAAGGACCGCCCTCCGTGAGGCGACGTCTGCCGCGAAGAGCTCCACGAGACCGGCTCGGGTGTGGACGAAGAGTTCGACGACACGTCCCTCGAACCGGACCGTCTCCCGGCAGGTCACGCCGCCGTCCTCGATGAGCACCGCGATGTCCAGGTCACTGCTCGCAGTGGCTCTCCCGGTAGCTGTGGACCCGGCGAGGACCACGGCGAGTGCATCGGGGAAACGGTCGCGAACGAGACGTCGCGCCTGGTCGATGGGGTCTTCATCCATGACGGGCAGAGTGCCAAAAGCCCTGATCAAAGGCGAGTCGATTCCGCGCAGCATGGCCTGAGCGCCTTGATGCCCGGGCAGAAGCGGACGGCACCGAACTCCTCGCCCACCCGTACGCGGAGCTCCGCCGGATCCGGCGCTGTGGACGCTCTGCCCGATGACCACCGACCTCGCCAAGGCGAGGGTATGGCTGGAGACATGGACGGACGCCTCCAGGGTCGGGGAGCGGCCGTGAAGGGAATGAACCAGCGCCACCTGCCCCGGTCCCAGGGCTGGCTTGTTGACTGCACTAACGGTGCTCACGCCCCGGCGCCGTGATTCGGGGCAGGGCGGGCGGTCAGACCCTGACCGCCCGTTCTCGATGGCGAGGGCCACACCCGCTCGCGCCAGGCGTTCGGGGCCCGGGAAGCGGATCGCCGCGTCGGAAACCCCGAGGAGCGATGGAGGGACGAACTACGCCTGGCTATGGGACAGTTCATGATGATGCGTCACCGGCTGCTGGGGGAAGGGCGGAATATGGCGAACGAGGGGGACGGCTGGCTGACGGAGCGCCAGGTGAGCACCTTGTGGCCGGACGTGGGTACTCGCTCGGTGTATGTGAATGCGCTGGCCCACGGGGTGCGGGTCCGTTCGGAGAGCTGGATGACCACTACGGGCTATGCCGGCAAGAGGTGGTATCACGCCGACGACGTGCGCCGAGTGGCCCCGCAGATAGCAACCCAGCCACCCCTCAAGGGGCCGTCCCCGCTGCCGTGCTGTCTGCTGCTGATCGTTCTGGCAGCGGGACCGGTCGTGTGGCTGGTGATGGCTATACGAAGCGGGCAGTAGAGGTCAAGTCTGTGGCTGCGCGGGCGGCTCCGAGGTGTCGGGCCGGGGCGGGATGTTCAGGAGTTCCGACGGCGCCGGCCTTCCTCGCAAGCGTGGCCGGGCCTCCGGGTCGTTCTCCCTACGCCAGGGCTGTCGTGTGCCGGCCCGGGAGAACGACCCCAGAGGCCCGAGCGTCCCCGGGTCTCCTAGAAGGCGACGGGATAGCCCAACCGCGCCATCTCGCTCATGGCGAGGGTGAGCTCACCCCCCGGGGCATCGGGGCCGGGCGCGGCGACGGCGACGGCGACGGAAGGTGTGGCGACCACTGCTTCGGGTGCGGTCACGACGACGGGCGAGGCGATTGCGGCGGCGATGGCGAGGACAGCGGTGGCCCGCAGGGTCCACTTCAGCACGGTGAGGCTCCGATCTCGGCGTGTGTTGGCATGTGTCTTGATCGTCGCCACCTATCCGGTGTCCGGGCATCGTCCGAAGGTCGCGACCGCCTCCCCCGCACGGGGGAGGCGGCCGCCGCGGGGTGCCTCCCTTCCTCGTGAACATCGACCCTGGGCAGATCGGACCGCCTCCCAAACTCGGGAACAACCACTCTCGCCGCAGCTCCGCCGTACCCGGCGCGGGCCGGAGGGCGAGCCGGTTGTACGCGGCAAGTCCAACGCCGGGCGGGCCCCGGGACGGAGGTGGGCGGTGGTTGGTGTGCCGGGCTGGCAGCAGTGGCGGGCGTGCACCCTCCTGCCCGTCAACGGTCTGGCGTCGGCCCCCGGCTCCGCGCGGGGACGCGGGCCGGGGCCGACGGCTTGGCAAGGGCAGGGACCGTGCCGGGGTGGCTTTCCGGCCGGTCAGCGGCTGGCAGGCCGGCCGTGTTCCTGTTCAGCCGGCGGTGACCGGGAGGTCGGCCTGGAACGGAGCCTCGGCGCTGGGCCTGTGAGCCCCGGAGGTCACCTCGGCCTCGCGGTGCTTCCCGAAAGTCACGACCCTTCTCCAGCCCAAGCGCGGCGAGGAAGGATTGGTCTCAGCTGTCAGCCGGGTGATGCGCCACGACCGGGCACTGGGTAGGCGGATCGGGTGGTCTGGGTACATGCGCTCATGCGGACGCTGCGGTTCGGGCGGTGCAATGGGGTCATGAACGCAACTCCTCCCCTGACACCTCCGGCCGCCCGGTCCCTGGCCCGGCCGTGGTGGCTGGCCCCGGCCCTGTTCACCATGGCGGCTGTACTGGGCGGTGCGTGGGGCTACCGATCCTCCCCGATCGTCCACGCGTCGGCGTGGCTGGCCATGCCGTACGTTGTTCCGCTGGCCCTGGTGGCGGTCTCCTGGCGCTCGTCGGCCCGCCCGGACACGCGGGCCCGCGGCCTGGTAGCGGGCGGGATCGGTGCCGTCGCCGCCATGGTCTGCGCGCACCTGACCACTTTCGTGCTTTTACTGCCTGTTTCGTATCCCCTGTGCGGGCTAGGCTGGAGGTCTAGGCCTGGACGGTGTCGAAGGGCGCCAAGAGGGCTGTGGAGAGGGCTTGTCGGGCTTGTGGTGACCGGCTTCGGCCGGGTGCCAGGCCGGACGCGGTGTTCTGCTCGGCGAGCTGTCGGTCCAGGCAGTGGCGGGTGGAGCGGCGGTTGCGCCGGCGTCTTGCCGCGGTCCAGGGCGGGGCCGGTGAGGGCGAGTGCCGCGAGTGCGGGACCCGCTGGATCGCGGGGGTGGAGCGGCGATTCGCGGCCGTGTATTGCTCGCCGAAGTGCAAGGTGAGGGCTTGGCGCCGGCGGAACGATCCGTTCGTAGACCGGTCACAGTAACCGCAGCGCGAACGCATCACTTGTCCAAGTTTGGTCAGTTGCCGGTAATTTGCGGTCCTTCGTTGTGATCTTCCTCTTTGTGGTCTGACTCTCGGTGATGAGCGGGCTTTGTACCGTCACGGCAGGAAGACGGCCGTGCCATGGCCCGCGCTGGGTGGTGACACACCATGCCCGAGGACAACGAGGAAGATCGGAAGCGTCAGCCCGTCACAATACGAACAGATCGTGACCGAGCTCCGCGAAGTCGTCGACCGCCACTCCCGAGGCCAGTTCACGATCGGTGACCGAGCCCTGGAGATCGAACCCTCCCGCCCCCGCGAGGGCGCCCGGCCCGAGGGCGGATGGACCGTCAGGGAGTCGTTGACCCGGCTCGCCGAGGACATCGGCCTCAAATACAGCACCGTCAACAACGCCCGCTGGGTCGCCGCCCGCTGGCCCAAGGAGCACCGCCAGGCTGGCGTCCCCTTCACCGTCTACCGGATCCTGGCCAGCGTCGATGACGAGGACGAGCGATTCGCGGCCGTGAAACAGCCACCGGAGGGCAAGACCCGGTGGACCGCCGATGACGCCAGCCGCGTGCTCGGCTGGCAGGTCGAGAACCCGGTCTCCAAGCAGGAGAAGATCAGCGCGATCCACGCGCTGGCCCGGGACGAAGAGGTCGCCGCGGTGGTCACCACCGACCTGCTTCGCCGGCCCGCGGTCTCTGCGTAAGTCGCCGTCGAGGACCGGGTCAGGGTGGTCGAGGAGTTCACCCGCGACGAGACCGTCGCCGCGACCGTGACCACCGGCCTGCTCAGGCGCCCGGACGTCGCCTTCAGGGCCATGAGCGACGACACCGCCCGCCACCAGGTCAACCACGCCCAGGTCGAACGCGGCCGCCAGGCCCGCGAGCACTTCGAACGGACCAGCCCCGTCGCGCCGGCGGTCAAGCAGATCAACCGCACGGTCGAGTTCCTGGACCTGGTCACCGCCTGCCACTCCTTCGTCGCCGCCTCCGGCCGCGCGGTCCCGGGGCTGCGGGACCGCCAGTTGTCCGAGGACGAACAGGCGATCGTCCACCAGAACATCGCCAAGGTCAAGGGTAGGTTGACTGAACTAAGACTGGAGTTTTCGCAGGTCAGTGACCTATTGGGAGGGTCTGCGTTAGCTGGTGCATGAGTGATGCTGACGGGCTGCTCCGGAACCCAGCGTCCTTCGTCGTGCCGCAGATCGGTCGGCTGGAGGAGACCGGAGAGGTAGCTGAGCCGTACCGGCTGGTTGATCCCCAGGGACAGCTTGTCGTACCGGCGGCGGTGTTCTTCGCGGATATTCAAGCAGCATCGAAGCCAGCGGCGACGATCCGCTCGTACGGCATGGATCTGCTGCGGTGGTACCGGTTCCTGTGGGCCGTGGAGGTGCCGTGGAACCAGGCGACCAGGATCGAGGCCCGAGACTTCTCCCGATGGCTCCAGCTCGCCGACAAGCCAGCGCGCGTGCACTGGAGACACCAGCGAAAGGGCATCGCGGCGGACGCCGTGCCCGCCCAGCGTGAACCGCAACGGGCAGTACCGGGAACGCCGAACCCAGTCACCGGCAAGCCCGCGCCGGGCCAGAAATACGCGGCCACCACACGGGCCCACTGCGAGACGGTGCTGCGGACCTTCTACAATTTCCACCTCGAAGAGGGCACCGGGCCAATTCTCAATCCCTTCCCGCTGGACCGGTCGCGCCGCGCCGGCCGGGCTCACGCCCATCACAACCCGATGGACTCCTTCCGCCCCGAGCGGCAGGGCCGCTACCGTCCCAAGGTCCCCAAGCGCATCCCGCGGCGGATCCCGGACGAACTGTTCAACGCGTTGTTCGCCGCGCTGAAGTACAACCGCGACCGAGCCCTGCTCGCCTTCTGGGTCTCCACCGGCGCCCGGGCCGAGGAACTGCTCACCAGCCGAGAAAAGGACGTACTACCCGGCCAGCAGCTCATCGGCGTGACTCGCAAGGGAACCCGTGCCTACCAGCAGATTCCCGCTTCCACGGACGCGTTCGTCTGGCTGCGGCTGGCCCAGGAGGAAGCCTGGCGCAAGGGGGCACCCCGCGGCCGCAACCACACCCTGTGGTGGACCTTGCGGCGGCCGTGGCGTCCGCTGAACTACCACGCCGCCCGGGCCATGCTGAACCGCGCCAACGACCTGCTCGGGTCGAACTGGACCCTGCACGATCTGCGGCACACCGCGGCCTACCGGATGGCCCGGGATCCGAAGCTGTCGCTGACCGACGTCCAGTGGGTCCTTGGGCATGCCCACCTGTCCACCACCGAGATCTACCTGGCCGCGAGCCAGGAGGAGATCATCGAGCAGGTTCTCGCCCACTACGCTCGTCGAGAACGGCAACAAGCACAGCCGCCCACGCCGGCGCCGGGCTACAACACCGCCAGCCTCGATGTGCTCTTCGGACGGGCAGGATGACGACCACTACGACGGATGCGGCCACCTCGCAGGGCAAGGTCGTAGCGTTTCACGGGGCGGCTTACAAGGTCCTACAGGAAGCGTTCCCGCCACGCTCGGTCCCGGATACCTGGCCCATCACCGCCGAGTCCCGCGACCAGGTCGTGGCCCGGCTTCGCGAACTCTCAGCCGATTCCTCAGAACACACCCGCTACATCCGAGTGCGCGGGGCCGACCTGATCATGCGCTGGCTGGAGACCTTACCCGGGGAGTCCTGGCAGCAGCGGTGGTGGAACAGCACGGCGGATGACCATCCTCGGAGCTGGAGCGAGCTTCCCAAGTCCTGGCACGCCGACCGCGGCGTTGGCACTTCCTCCTTCCTCTCCTCCGGCGCCCTGCATCTGATCTGCGGAGACGTGATCCGCCCGAGTGTTTCCTGGCTGCTGCACCTGCACTCGCCGAACTTCCGCCGCCGGATGGAACTGACGAGGGACCCGGATGGGTACGCGAACCTCGCCGCAGTCGCTGGCCCCACGTGGGCGGCCGGACTGGGTCAGATGGCCCGCCTGCAGATCGCAGTGATCCTGGCCGCCAAGGGCGGCCACATCCGTGACATCACGGTCGGCGACTGCCTCGAACTCCGGGCGACCGAGTCCCGCGTCTACCGGTTCGGAGGCACCGGACGGTCGCTGTTCTACAGCTGGCTGAAGGACCTCGGACAGTTCCCGCCGGACGCCCCGCACACCCTTCGTGACGTGACCAGGCACTCGGGACAAGTCAGCGTCGCCGACCTGGTGGACCGCTACCAGCTACAGTGCACCCCCGTCCGTGACCTGCTGGTCGACTACCTCGCCGAGCGTCAGCCCGCTCTGGATTATTCCTCGTTGGAGGACCTGTCACGGATCCTGGCCCGGCATTTCTGGAAGAACCTCGAAGACCTCCGGCCCGGCATCGACTCCCTCCGGCTCTCCGCAGAATCCGCGACGGCCTGGAAGGAACGCGTCCGCATCAAGGTCGACCGCAAGCGTCAGCCGGACGGCACCTACACCACCAGCCTGCGGCAGAACTACATCGACCTGCTGACCGCAGTCCGTGCCTTCTACCTCGACATCGCCCAGTGGGCCGTGGAAGAGCCGGCCCGCTGGGGGCCCTGGGCCGTCCCTTGCCCGATCAAGGCCAACGAAATCTCCCACCGAAAGCGCGAATCGCGGCGGAAGGCGCGAATGGACCAGCGAACTCGTGAACGACTCCCGGTTCTCCCCGCTCTGGTGAGGACGGCCACCGACGAACTGGGGAAGGCCCAGGCGAGGCTGGAGGCGGTCCGCCGGGCGGGCCCGGGCACCACGTTCACGGTCCTGGGCGAGACGTTCACCAAGGCCCAGGGCAACCGACGGAGCGACCCTACCCAGATCATGATCGCCTTCGATACGGATGGCAGGCGGCGGCGTCTGGGCGACGCGGAGCTGAGGGCCTTCTGGGCTTGGGCTTCGGTGGAGTTCCTCCGCCTGACCGGCGTCCGCATCGAGGAGATGCTGGAGGTCAGCCACCACAGCATCGTCCAATACAAGCTGCCGACCACCGGCGAGATCGTCCCGCTGCTTCAGATCGCACCGTCGAAGACCGACGAGGAACGGCTGCTGCTGGTCAGTCCGGAACTCGCCGACGTCCTGAGCACCATCGTCTGCCGGGCCCGTGATGCTTCCGGCAAAATCCCGACCGTCGCCTCCTACGACCACGGTGAACGTGTCTGGAACCCGCCGATGCCTTTGCTGTTCCAGTGGTGCAGTGGTGGACTGCACCGAGGGGTGTCGATGACTACGATCCGCAAGGCTCTGGACGAGACCCTTGACGCGGCCGGGCTGACGGACAACACCGGGCAGCCCTTGCGCTACCAGCCCCACGACTTCCGCAGGATTTTCGTCACCGACGCGATCATGAGCGGCTTGCCCCCGCACATCGCTCAGATCATCGTCGGGCACAAGAACATCTCCACGACGATGGGCTACAAGGCGGTCTATCCGGCCGAGGCCATCGAAGCCCACCACGCGTTCATCGCCCGCCGGCGGGCCCTGCGGCCGAGCGAGGAATACCGCATCCCAACCTCAGAGGAATGGGACTCCTTCCTCAGTCACTTCGAACACCGCAAGCTCTCGGTGGGCACCTGCGGTCGAGCATTTGGCACCGCCTGTATTCACGAACACGCCTGCATTCGTTGCTCGCTCCTCCGGCCGGACCCGGCCCAGCGCGGCCGGTTGAAGGAGATCCGCGACAACCTCGTCGCCCGCGTCGCCGAAGCCGAACACGAGGGCTGGCTCGGCGAGGTCGAAGGACTCCGGGTCAGCTTGGCTGGCGCCGAAGACAAGCTCGCTCAGGTCGACGCACTGGCCGAGAGAAAGTCGACTGCGGTCCAGCTCGGCATGCCGGGCTTCAGCCGGCCCGGAGGAACCGCTGGGACGCCGAGGCCAACGTCATGATCGGAGCCAGGGGTGAGCGAGACGAAAATCAAAACGGAACTGACAGCCCAGCCTCGCGCAGCTGCGACAGAGCCGCGGACATGCATTGCTGCACAGTCCTCCCATCAGCACGCATGCCATGCTCCAAGGGACCCCCACTGGCGGCGAACGTCCAGGCCGGCGCGTTGTCGGCCACCCTCTCGGCGTCCACTCTGATCATGGCGTTCACGCCCTGCTCACCCAGCCATTCCAGGATGAGGAGCGTCACGTCCTCGATACCACCATCCTGGTCGATCTTTGACCAGCGGCCCTGGTTTCCTGTCATTGCCCAGACTCTACCGAGGCGTCCGAAGCAGTCGGCTTCCAGCCGTCATGTCAGGAGACTCAGTCGTGAGTTCCGTTCTGGCGAAGAGTTCAGCGCACTCGCTGGCGAAGGAACAGAGCTGGTCCACGACCTGCCGGTACTCCTGCGGAACCCCTACCGTGTTCGGCGTGGTAGCAGTCCACTGCTGCCACAGTCCATCGGCCGCAAGGTATGGGGCTGCTCGCTCCGTCCCAAGGACGGCATCTAAGTGAAGCAGTGTGCTGAATACCGCGGTCTGGTCCCAGCGGAGGTCGGGTTCAGGCAGGTAGCGATCAAGGTATTTGCAGAGCAGATCGGCGTCCGCGCTGGTACCGAAGGTGGCAAGAGCGATGCAGAGAGACCCTTGGTAGGGGCCTCCGCTGGCCAGCAGCAGTTCGCCGATGCGGCTCCGGAACTCGGTCCTCCCGGCCACGGCAACCAGCCAGGAAGCAGTCTTGCGCTCTCGCCACCCACCCTCGAAAAGGATGCCGAGTTCCGTGGAAGTGATCTCCCCGGCAGCCTGGACCAGCTCCCTCACGAACAGGTCGCGCTCAGGTCCGCTCAACCGCAGTGAGCTTCCGCCCAGCCGCATGTACCGCCGGCCGGGCGTGACGAATCGTCGGACCAGGTCCATGAGCATGGGATCGGTGCTGGCATAGCGCATGGCTGCATCCTTGCCCGGCGAGGACCCAGCTGCCAGCGGTTTACACAGAGCCTCGAGTAGCGATCGCTAGTTCAGAGAAGCCACCCTGGACTGGATCGAGAACGCCGTCGACACCGGCAAGGTCGACATGGACGACGAGCTCGCCGCTCTTCTCCGAGGCCAGTAGCCATGCCCCGCGCCTCACGGCGCCGGGGCGACGCCGCTCTGCGGCACGCCGACACGGTCCGGTTCGTGCTCTTCGAAGCACGCCCGGCCGGACCCCTCTTCCACCAGCTCACCCGCGCCAGCGATCTCACCCCCAGCCAGGTGAGGGCCGGACTGGCGGCCCTCAGGGACGTCATAGCGGACCAGGGATGGCCGCCGCTGATCTGGACGCGGACCGACGGCTACCAGCTCGGAGCCGAACGAGCCGCTCTGGAGGCTTACGAACGAAAGGTGATCAAGGAGAAGCTCACCGAGTTCCGCCGGTTCATCACCGGCACCGTCGCACCCCACGCCGCCGTTCACCCGGGTGACAAGTGGGTCCGGCACATCACCGCCCAGCTCAACTCGATCGAATCCACCCTCGACCTCGTCAACAGCTACTGACCCCTCGCTGCCCGGGGCCCGGCCGAAGGCCGGGCCCCGGGCAGCACCGGCTTGAAGGCCCGCCACCATGCGCCGACGCCGCTATCCATCCGACACCACCGACGCCGAATGGGCCCTGCTCGAACCCCTGCTGCCCGTCCCGGCTTGCGAGACAACCACCGGCGGCCGGCCCGAGAAGCACCACCGCCGCGCGATCGTCGACGCGATCCGCTACGTGGTCGACACCGGCTGCAAATGGCGGGCCCTGCCGGCGGATTACCCGCCCTGGCGGACCGTCTGGGGATTCATGGCACGCTGGGCCGCCTGCGGTGTCATCAACCAGATCCGCGACGCCCTCTCCCAGCGGATCCGCCGCGAAATGGGCAAAGGCCCCCGCGCGGTCGCCACCGTCATCGACTCCCAGTCCGTCAAGGCCGCCGAGACCGTCGGCCGCGACTCACGCGGCTACGACGCGGGCAAGAAAATCAACGGCCGCAAACGCCACATGGTCGTCGACACCCGCGGCCTCCCCCTGCTCGTCATGGTCACCCCCGCCGACCTCCACGACAGCCACGCCGCCAAGGAAGTCCTTTTCCGCCTCCGGCTCATGCACCCCGAGATCACCATCGTCTGGGCGGACTCCGCCTACGCGGGCAAGCTCGTGACCTGGGCAAAGAAGTACCTCAACCTGACGATCAAGACCGTCAGCAGACCCAAGGACTCCTCCGGCTTCGTCATCCTGCCCCGCCGCTGGGTCGTCGAACGGACATGGTCCTGGATGATGCGGGCCCGCAGACACGCACGCGACTACGAACGACTCATCCAGCACTCCGAAACCCTCATCACCTGGGCAGCCATCACCCTCATGACCCGCCGGATCACCAAGACACGCAAGCCCCCCGAGCGGTTCTCACCCCTGCTCTGACCAGGCACCCAAGCTCTGACGGGCCCCCTGAATCTCCCCACCCCGCGCTTAAGAGGTCATCTCGATTGGCGGGTGGTTCGTCGAAGTGCCCTGCTGGTTGGGGTGAAAAGTGTGGGTGCGACGATGCGGGCATGCGTGAGTTGAGCCAGCTGATCGACGTTGAGGAACCGGCCTGGCCGGAACTCAGGCAGACACTCGATGCCGCGCCAGTGTCCGTCGAGGTACTTCCGGCCGACAGCGACCTGGGCAGGGGAGCACTTCTCCAGTTGCAGGTCACGGCCAGGTCTTACCTGGGCGCGGTGGTCCTGCACTGCGGCGGTCTCCTGGTGGACGACGGATGGTTGCGGGTCTTTGGCAGCCCTGTGGATGGGGCCCCGCATAGGGTGCCGGGCCTGGCCCGGATCAATCAGTTCCCGGGAGCGTTCGACTCGGAGTGGCGAGCGGATACGGGCCTGGTGGTGGCACATGACGTGCTGGGCGGCGTTTTCGCTCTCAACGGCGGAGCTCCCGCCAGCGCCGGCCGCCCCGGGACCCCGGGAGAGATGGTCTACTTCGCCCCGGATTCGCTTCGCTGGGAGGCTCTGGGCGTCGGCCACTCGGCGTGGATGACCTGGCTGGTGTCCGGGGCTCTTGACGAGTTCTACGCGGATCTTCGCTGGGCCGGCTGGCAGGACGACGTCCGGGCGCTGAAGCGCGATCAGGGCTTGTCACTCTTTCCGCCGTTGTGGTCTGCCGAGGCACGCCAGGATCTCTCCGCGACCAGTCGCCGCGCGGTGCCGATGACGGAGCTGCTCGGCGTCGCCCGGGACTCATGCCGACAGTTCGATGGGGTTGATCCGGGCTTTCTCGGCGCCGTGTGAACCGGTCGGGCGGTCCAGTCGGCGGTAGCAGATCAGGGTGGCGGCGATCCCGGCGAAGGCCAGGAAGTGTTCCGCCTTGCGCTCGTAGCGACGGTGCAGGCGGCGGCATCCGGCGAGCCAGGCCACCGTCCGTTCCACAGTCCAACGGTGTCGGCCCAGCCGCTGGGAGGACTCGATGCCCCTGCGCGCGATGCGCGGGGTGATGTTCCGGGCGCGGAGCCACCGGCGCAGGTGGTCGTAGTAGCCCTTGTCGCCGTGGAGCTTGGCGGGTCGTCGCCGACGGGGTCCGCGCCTGGACCGGATCGGCGGGATACCCCGCACCAGAGGCTCCAGGCCCTGACTGTCGTGGGTGTTCGCGGCGGAGATGCCGATCGACAGGGGCAGACCGGTCCGCTCGGTGACCAAATGGATCTTTGATCCTTTCTTGCCGCGATCTACGGGATTCGGACCCGTGAGGTCCCCCCTTTCGCTGCCCGCATGTTGACCGAGTCGATCGCGCACCGCGACCAGTCCAGGGCGCCGCGGGCGCCGAGTTCGTCCAGGACCAGGCGGTGGAGCTTGCCCCACACCCGGGCCCGGCTCCACTCGGTGAACCGCCGGTGCGCGGTCGGCCCGGAAGGACCGAAACCCGGCGGCAGCTGCCGCCACGTGCAGCCCGTCGTGGCCACGAACACGATGGCCGCCAGCATCTGCCGATCCCCATACCTGCGCCGGCCGCCACCCTGGGGTCGCACCGGAGCGGCCGGAACCACCCGCTGGAACAGCTCCCACAACCCATCCGGCACCAGACGCTCCACCATCGCCATCACGGCCGCCAGCCTAGTGATCAATCCAGTTGAGATGACCTCTAACGGGTGGACAGAGTTGCTCACCTCGATTCCCCACTAACGACGCGTTTGGCCCATCGGCAGAGCAGGTGGAGCAGGTGCGTTTCCTGGTGAACCGTGGCCGCGGCGGTTGCGAACTGCGCGTGCCTGCCACCCGAGGCATGGGACGGGGAAGGGCACGGCCAACCTGGCCGCCTGCTGCCTCTTTGAACGCGGCCAGGGCCTGGAGCGGTCCCGTACGGCCACCCTCTATCGCAGCAGAGCCGCGACAGAGCCCATGGGATAAGCGTTTCTGCGGGCGTGGCGTCAGCCGAAAAGCGCGGCCACGTCCAACTGCGGTTCTCCCAGGGTTGTCACGTACGGTGATTGACACCACCACTTTCTGTCACATAGCGTGGCGATAGCTACGGAGCGTAGCCAAAACAGGAGGTGGTCCAACATGGGTAACTTCAACGTCGTGACGGTGCCGGCTAAGACTGAGGGCGGTGTGAAGTCCGGCGTGACGGTCCAGAGCGGCGAGGCCGTCATCGTCTCCGGCAGCGGACGGGCGTCCTACAACCACGGGCAGCACACCACGTACCCCGACGGAACCCGGTACAACGGCGGCAGCTACAGCGGTGCGTACATGCAGCCGGACGTCATTCTCAAGGGCGCGCCGGTGGGCATGCTGATCGCCCGCATCGCCTCGGGCCCGTGGCTGACCGTCGGTTCCCTGCAGACCTTCGTCGCCCAAGAGGACGGCGAGGTGACCGTGGCGTACAACGACAAGCCCGGAACCTACGGCGACAACTCCGGCGAGTACACCGCGCTGATCGAAAACCTCGGCCGCATCTCGTAGGACGCACCCGACCCGGCCGACCTCGGCGCGCGGCTTCCAACGCGCTGCGGACCGGCTTCCGGACCGGGCCGTTTCCAACTCGGTACCCGCCCTCCGCTTCGCGGACTGCCCCGCGGCCTTCTCAGCCGCGGGTAAGTCGTGAACGTCGGCGGGTACCGCGTTTTCCTCCAGGCGGCCTGGGGGCCCTCCTGTCGACGGCGCCCGCAGCGTCTAAACCCCAGGAGAGGCCACCGGCACAACCGGCAGGTCGCTAGACGGTGACGGGCACGACCGGCGCTGGCCCCTGGATCGCGTGGCGATGCCGCCGAACGCGAGCGCGGGCTGTCCCAGGGCGAGCAAAGCGGCATCGTGCCGCCGAAGACGCCCTTGACCGCTCGGCATGGTCCGCGCACTCCACGGGCCGCCCCGGGCCCCGTTGCCAACGGCAACCGACTGGGGAACTAAGAGCAGCCCTGGGGAGAATTCGGGATCCGCATCAGCTCTCGGCCCCGCCTACACAACGTTGTCGTCTGCCATGACAGGGTCAGCCGTTTTGCCGTGTGTCGGCCACCGGCGCCGGGGTCACTTACGGCGCACGCAGACGCGGTGGGCGCCCTTCGAAGCGAGGGCGCCCACCGCGGGGACGTCGTGGGTGTCAGCGTGTCTGTTGCCTGATCAGGTCTTCCAGGCTGCCGGTCGGCAGGACGCCCTCTGGGCTGAGCTTGTCGACGGCCGTCGGCAGGGACTGGGCGATCTGGTCGGCTGCCTCCTGGGGGGAGACGCCGGTCTGCTCGGCGACCTTCTTCAGGGTCTCGTCCGGCAGTGCCTGGTCAATCTCGGTTCCGCTGACCGCCTTGTTCGCGCCGGTGCTGACCCAGGAGTTCGCCTGGTCGGCGATGCCGGACTTGCCGAGCATGCCCATCAAGCCGTCGAGCGGGTTGCTACCGGCATTGGCGTGGCTGCCGCCACCACCGAGTGCGCCCAGCAGCGAGCTGAGGATGTTCCCGGCCCCCCTGCTCTTGTCGCCGCCGCCGAGGAGGCCGGCCAGCAGACTGCCGAGGTCGTTACCCGCCATGATCGCGTCCTTACATTGGAGAGTGCGTTCGATGTGCTCGCTCCTGCCTAACGAGCGGTTCAGACACTGGTTGTTGGTCGACAAGCGCCAGTGGTCCGTACGGGCCTCCGCCTCACGGACTCCGACGACACCACTGCCTGCTGACGGACCTCATGACAGAACCACTGACATCCAGTGGCAGACGGCAGCACTTGTCATGGCGGCCTCACAAACAGGCACTACGCGGTGGCCTTCGTGCTGTGGGGCTTCCAGGGCGGTGGCTGAGGCCGGCCGGACCGCGCGCGCGACCTGCCGTACGCCGTGGGCCGGCAGCGTCCGGTGCGGCGCATCGCACGGCGGAGGACCGCGGCTCGTACTGAACGTACCTGCGCGGCCCCACAACGGCCCGCTTCCTCCTTGCTCTTCGTCCGTTGTCGGACGGTGAGCTGACCATGTACGACGCGCACGGAGCCGCAAGAGACGGCCTAGGTGTATTGATCACGAGCGTTGTTGACGCCGGGGGGGGGTCTTGAACATGGCGAAGACCTCCGGTGTGGTGGGAGCTGTCTGGGAACTCACCGCACGGAGGCCTTCGTGTCCCACCGCAATGCCCGGCTGACCGTCTTCGGTAGGCGGCTGCCGGTCGACCGTGTCCGTTCCGGCCGCCCGGTCGCCCAGGTCGCCGCCGAGATGGGCATCTCCCGCGCCACCGCCCACAAGTGGATGCGCCGATGGCGGAACGAGGGCGAGGAAGGCCTGAACGACCGCTCCAGCCGCCCCCATTCCAGCCCGCACCGCACGCCCGCCGCGGTCGAGGCACGCGTCTGCCGCCTGCGGCAGGACGCGAACTCGGGCCCGCCCGCATCGGACCGGGACTGCCCGCCTCGACGGTCCACCGCATCCTGACCCTGCGCGGCCTGCGCGGCCTGCACCGCTCTCGCCCGGATCGACCGGCCCACCGGCCAGGTCATCCGCCGCTACGAACGCGAGAGGCCCGGCGAACTCATCCACGTGGACGTGAAGAAACTCGGCCGGATACCCACGGCGGCGGCCACCGAGTCCTGGGCCGCGACGCCGGCAGACCGTCCGCGGCATGGGCTTCGACTACATCCACTCCGCGGTCGACGACCACACCCGCCTCGCCTACACCAAGACTCATCCCGACGAGAAGGTCGCGACCTGCACGGGCTTCCTCACCCGCGCCGCCGCCTTCTCCCACCACCACGGGATCACCCGCATCGAACACGTCCTGACCGACAACGCCTGGGGCCTACCGCAAGGGCCTGGCTGGCAAAGACGCCCTCGACAGGCTAGGCGCGACCGGCAAACTCACCCGCGCTTACCGGCATCGGACCAACGGCAAGGTCGAACGCTTCAACCGAACCCTTCCCGAGGAATGGGCCTACCTGCGGCCCTACACCTCAAACCACGAACGCACAGCCGCCCCGGCAGACTTCCTCCACACCTACAACCACCACCACCACTGCCACACCGCACTCGACGGCCAGCCACCCACCAGCCGTGTGAACAACCGTGCGGGTCAATACAGATGTCGCCCTGGCGGCCGTCGACGTCACCGCGATGGTGTTCGTGAGGAACGGCGGCGGCCGGTTCCACCGAAAAACCGGCACCTGCTCGCCGAAGCCCGCCGTCATCTCGCCCTCGCGCCGCGCGGCCGCCGTCGCGAACCCGGCCTGGACGACAGAATCGTGGACGCCGCAATCGCCGCGTACTGCCTGGACATCAGCGAGCCGAAGACCCTGCGCGGCCGGATGTCGGCCTACCGCCTCTCCACCGCCCATGGGCCCTGGCCGACCTCCAGCCCGCCCGGCCCCCGCCCGCCGTCGCACCCGACCCGGACCCGCACCCCCCGGCCGACCCGGGCGCACCGCCCGCCCACCAGGCTGCCGACCAGGCGCCGGGGGAGTGGGAGATACCCCGCGTCCCGCTGCGCTACGACCGGGCCGTCCTCGCCAGCGCAGCCGGGCGGGAGGAACTGCGCACCACCATCACCGGCGCCGCACGGGGCCAGGCGTACGACGCCACCGCGCACCAGCAGGCCACGATGCCCGAGCAGCTGCTCGCGCACCCGGGCCCTGAAGCCGAGCACGACGACCAGGAGCCCGCGGCCGGGCCACGGTCCGGGATCGACGTGACGGCGCTGCGCGCTCTGAAGGCGTCGCGTACCGACGTAGAAGCCCTCGATCTCACCGACGAACGGCTGCGCGGCCTCCAGGACGCCTCCACCAAGACGACCGACCACGCCAAGGCGACCATGAACCTCTACGCCGACCGGGAGGATGCCGACGCACCGCACCCGGCGCGCGAGGACGACCAGCGGGCGCACCCCCGTTCGGGACGGTTCTTCTGTGCCCGGACCGCTCCCGAACCCGGCGACGCTCCGCCGACCTACCAGGAAACGGTCCTGACACCCTGTCGGACGGGATATCGGCGCCCCGTGACAGGGAACCGACGTGACGCGTTGGCACTCATGCTCCATGGGGATCCGGGACAGCGCGCAGTGATCGCTCCTCGCAGGCCCCCACGGCACACCCCACGCGTGTGCCGCTTTTCCGATGAGTCGAGAACGAGGAAGTCACGTGCCCCTGTCGACGCACCGACGTCTGGCCATGAGCGCCACCCTGATCGCCGCCCTCGCCGGCGGTCTCGCACCCGCCACCGCGGCCTCCGCGGCACCGGCAGCCCCCACGGCCCCCGCCGGCCCCGCGACCCCCGCCGCCACCTCCTCCTCCCCCGCCCCCGACATGGACGGCGTGACCGCGGCCCTGAACGCAGCCATGGCCAACGGCGCTCCGGGCGCGATGGCCCGCTTCACCGGTCCCGACGGCGTCCGGACGCGCACGGCCGGCGTCCGCGACCGCGTCTCCGGCGAGGCCATGGACACCCAGGCACGCTTCCGCATCGGAAGCGTCAGCAAGACCTTCTCCAGCGTCGTGCTGCTGCAACTGGTCGACGAGGGACGGCTGGAGCTCGACGCACCGGTCAACCGCTACCTTCCCGGACTGCTGCCCGACGATCGCATCACGGTCCGTCACCTGCTCAGCCACCGCAGCGGCCTGGCCGACTACACCGAGGCCATGTTCGCCAAGACCGTGCCCGGCTTCGAAGCCGTGCGCAACCGCGTCTTCACCTACCAGGAGCTGGTCGACCTCTCGCTGGCCGAACCCCGCACCACCGAGCCCGGTGTGGCCTACAAGTACTCCAACGCCAACTTCGTCGTCGTCGGCATGCTCATCGAGAACGCCACGGGGACCTCGGTCGCCAAGCAGTACGAGCGGCGCATCATCAAGCCGCTGAAGCTGCGTCACACCTCTTACGTCCACCCGGAGACCCGGATCAGGGGAGCGCACGTGCGCGGCTACCTCCACCCCGACGAGGAGGGGGAACCGCTCGTCGACTCCACGGAGCAGACCGCTTCCTGGGCCCAGTCGGCCGGCGCGGTCATCTCCGACCCGGCCGACCTGAACACCTTCACGACCGCGCTGATGCGGGGCAGGTTGCTCTCGCCCCGGATGCTGGACGCCATGACCACGGTCACCCCTACGGACGCCGCCCAGACCCGCTTCTACGGGCTCGGCCTGCGCCGCTACGACCTGTCCTGCGGCACCCAGGTGTACGGGCACACCGGCACCGTGCAGGGCTTCTACACGTACGCCTTCGCCACCCGCGACGGCCGGCGCGCGCTCTCCGCCATGGCGAACACCTCGAACCGGGGCGCGGCGAACACGGCGCTCGGCGGGACGCTGGAGGCGGCCTTCTGCGGCAAGAAGAGCGAGCCCGCGGCGTCGTCGTCCCAGACGCCGCGCATGCTCTCCACCCTGCGGGCGGAGGCCGACCTGCCCGAGCGCCGCTGAGGCCGACCCCGCCCGCGCCACCCAGCTCCTGCGCACCCTGCTCGTCCTGACAACCCTCGAAGTCAACCGCTGACGCTGACAGACGATCTACTCCCAGACTGCTGCCCGCCACCAGCATGGGCACCCCCTGAGAACCGGTCACACGAGCCCTTTGACCCGCGTATTCAAGTGGGCGGAGGCTCAGTGCACGACATCGCCCGGGGAGCGCACGGCAACGTCGGACGCGATGCAATGCATCCACCTGCCGCGCACCCGGTGCGCGGTGCTGGACGAGACGACGCGCACCAGGTGCGCCGACGGACCGTGGATGCGCACGGGCCGCATCAGGTGCGCGCACCGGCCGCCGGCCGGCAGCGCGCACCTGCGCGGCCGGAGTCCGGCGCACCTCGGACTCATCCAGAACGCACGAATCGGAGCGGATTCTGACCGCAGCGGTGCTCACCTCTCCACGGCCTCACCCGCGCCGCCATGACGCGGCCGGATACCCGCAGTTGTTCGCAATTCGTCGTGATGTGGCTGAGTGCTTCAGCTGCCGGGACTGACTCGGTGCGGCGCTTGGGAGGCCGCATCGCAGGTGCGGTCGCCAGCGTCGCCGAGCAAAAACGGGGCCTCGGACGTCGTGCCGTCGTGGCTCAGCGACAGCGTGATACTGCCCTTGGTGTAGTCCGGGAACCGCACGGAGTACAGCGTTCGGGCTCCATCTGCGATGGTGCCGACCCGGCGGACTTCCAAGGGTGCCCCGCCGCAGGTCGCAGACGTCACCACTTGGTGATCTGCGGCGAAAAGGCGGACCCAGCCGTCAGTGAAGAGGGTCGCGAGGGGATCCACGTTCCTTGAGGGTTCGACGACCAAGGGCGTCGTGGCACAGGCCCGCTCGGAGAACCCAACCTCGGTGACCGAGGCCCAGCACAGCCGCCGGTCCCAGGTTTCCCACGTGTAGGCAGCGCCGGTCGGCCACGCCTCGACCAGCATCAGGCCTTGATCACCGGGGGCATCGGCTCCTCCTGCACCCGACGCCATCAATGCGGTACGGGTTCGATTGATCACCTCGGTCAGGTCCGGAGGCGGGGGAGACGACGTAGCCGTGGAAACGAACGCGTCGGAGGAAGCTGGCGCGCCCGAGCCTCCCGCACCTCCCGAGCAGCCCGTCCAGGCGGTGAAGAGCAGTACCGCCGCACCGAAAGCAGTACGAAATCCGTATCGCATGAGCACCCCCACCGTTTCACCCGAGCCGTAGTGCGTACAGAGGATTGCAGCAGCCGGTCCGGACGGCGAGCCTGCCCGCCGACTTCGACGCTCAGGCCGCCGGCTCAACCACTCACCACGTGACTGCGACTTTTCGGGGTAGATGACACCGCGGTGCCGGGCTGAGCGGGCCCCTGGTTGAGTCTGTTCGCACTGCTTGACACCAGAAGCTCGTTCTTTGTTGCCACTTGCGCCTGTTTTCGCGTCTGGCGGGCGGACATCAACTCTTGACGGCCTCTGCGATCTGCAGGGCGGCCTGGGCGGGCGTGAGGTGCGTGGTGTCGACGACCTCGGCCTCGCCGTGTAGCCAGGTGCGGGCCGCCTCGGCGTAGGGCTCGAGGTATTTGAGACGGAATGGGGAGGGACCAAGAACAGTGTCCCCCTCGATGCGCCCGCGGAGGGTCTCTTGGTCAGCGTGGAGGACGAAATGCCGTACGGGAATGGCATGTTGGGCGAGGCCCGTGCTGATCTCGCGCCAATACTGCTCGACCAGGACGGTCATGGGCATCACCAGAGTGCCGCCGGTGTAGTCGAGTACGCGGTGGGCGGTCTCGACTACGAGCTGCCGCCACGGCGGCCAGTGCTGGAAGTTGTCCGTCCCGGGCAGTCCCGGCGTGATGTCCATGAGTGTCTCGCCGACCTTCTCGGCGTCGAACACCCGTGAATCCGGGACCATCTGCTGCACGAGTGCACTGGTCGTCGTCTTGCCCGCGCCGTGGGTGCCGTTGAGCCATACGATCACGGGACCCAACGCTAGCCTGTGCGGGCCGGGCGGGGCACAGCAGGTATCCGGTACCGCTTCGGCGTTTCTCAGGGTGGTGTCAACTACCCGGATCAGGTGTCACCTATCTCGAAGAGTCGCAGTGACCTGATCAGCCGCCGTCATCGACCCGCCAACTATCGCGAGCAGTCGCAACCCCCGCTGTCGCTCATGAGCCGCCACTCACCGTCGGTATCGGTCATCCTGGCCTCATGGTTCGCTCCTGCGGCTGCCTTGCACAGCCGCGCCTGGCACGGCTGTCAGGCTGCCTGCCGCCAGTCCTCACGGTCCAGGTTCACCCGTACGATCGCGGCCTGCGCCCCCCGGCAGCACCCCACCCGAGGCGAGGCCACCCCGGCGCCGACGCCGGCAGCCCACGACCGCGTGCTGTCGCGCTCGCTGCCCGCCGCCGTCTTCGCCTCGAACCTGTTCGCCAGGGCAACGACCGCGACAACCGGGCGGCCGTACGGGCCGTGGGCGGGCGGCAGCTCGATCTGATGGGATGGGCGTGCACGGGCCGGGCAACGACCGCGACAACCCGCATGGGCCCCTGAGCTATGCCTGTCCGGGGTCCCGTCGGCGGCGTGCGATGAGACCGGTCAGGCCGCGTACCAGTGCCCAGAGGGCCGTGGCGTTGAGCAGGGCGCAGGTCAGGATCACACCGTAGAACCCGAATCCGAGCCACGTGTCGGACAGTTTTTCGGCGCCGGGCAGGTCGTACACTCCCGAGTCGGTCGGGGGTGGCTCCAGGGGCACGGGCTCGGGCGTCTCCCCGGGCAGGGGCAGGGGCACGGGCTGGGGCTCAGGTGGCACGGGGCCCGTGTGGACGGGCGGTGTGACCTCCGGCAAGCCGAGCGACTCGGGATCGGGCAGGATCAGCCCCATGGCCAGGAGGCTGAGCGGTGCGGTGGCCAGCATCGGCCAGATGCCGGCGAACCCGGCGTCCCCCGTCCGGACGAGCACGTCCACCCAGACCAACAACCCGACCACCACGGCCAAGTAGCCAGCCGGAACCCACACTTCAAGTCTTGACCGACGTCGTCTCACGACTTCCCCCCCCCGTTCGTCCGACAGCCAGTATCGGAACGGTGGAGCCCGCGCGCCTGAGTACGACTACTCAGGCGCGCGTGCGCACCTGCCTACGCAAGCCGAGGCGTCGACGGGGCTCGGGCGGGCAGTCGCGGCAGCAGCCCGGTTCGGTGGCCCGGGAAGGCCCGTTCGCAGTCGTCGCAGTTCTGGAGAGGATCTGCGCGACGAGTACCAGGAGGCGCTGGAGAAGGTGATCCAAGGCCGCACGTACCGGCAGCGGCGACGCCACCGTCCACGACCTCCCCGAGAAGACGGCCGAGAAGTCGGCGGCGGCCAAAGGCTCCTGCCAAGAAGCAGACGGCGAAAGAAGACGGCCGGCCGCAAGCCCGCAGCGCCTGCCTGCTGGACCAGCTGGTCGAAGGCGTCGCAGTACGGCCGTTCGGGGCGGGTGGGCGGAGTCCGCCCCAGTCCACTCTCCCGGACCACCGGGCCCGCACAATGGCGGTGTCGTTGAACCGGCATGAACAAGATCCTCACCACCGTCGCCCTGACCGCGGGCGCCCTCCTCCTGGCCGCCGTACCCGCCACCGCAGCCGAAGGGCCCGGCGACGCCGACCGTGACGCCGTTAGTGCCGCCCTCAGCGGCGCCCTCCGCGATGTCATCCTCCCGGAAGCCGGCGCTCCCGTCGGTGGAACCGTCGGCAACGCCACCGACTTCGTCACCGGCGTCCTCGACAAGATCGAGGATGTCACCGAAGTCGGTACCGAAGGCTAGGGCGGCACGACCGAGCTGAGGCGGAGGTCTCCGGCGGGATCGTTTCCGCGGTGAATTGGGCCACCCACCGGGTTGACCTGCGGCCGGTGCGGCGAACACGGCCGGTAGGGCAGCGATCCGGCGAGGAGCTCCTGGGCGGCTCGGGTGATGAAGCGGCGGGTGTGGTCCGGGTTCAGGGCCTGGGCCTGCAGGTGGTCGTACATGGCGCCGTAGTGCCGCACGTCGGATCGAGCGGCGACATCGACGACGCCGCCGCCGCCAGGGTGCGTCGCTAGCGGTTGTCCTCAGGGTGCGGTCCCGTGGCGTACGGGTTCGCCTCATCGTCCGCGAGCACGCCCACGAAGGGTTCGCCCTCCCCCGCGAAGGTGTAGGCGCCGCCCTCGATGCGCCCGATCAGGCTGTGCGTCCATTCCGCTTCGCTGTCGGCTGAGTGCACCCACATGTTCATGATCTCGCCGATGTGCCCGAGCTGATCGGGCCCCTGCTCCGGCGTGTAGTACTCGGTGACCCCGGCCCGCCACTGCTCAAGCCCTCTGATTCGCTCCTTGAGGAGTGCGACGGCCTCGTCTCGCGGCAGGTCGACGATGAAGCCGATGCCGGCCGAGAGCAGGTCCATCTTCTGGTCGTACGAGGTCAGGGCCTGGCGCAGCAGCGTGAGGTACTCCTCTGTGCCCTTGTCGGTGATCTCGTACTCGACGCGCGGCGGGCCGCCGACGGTGCTCGGCTCGATCTCGTGCGCGAGGAGGAGCCCTTGCTTCGCCATCTGCTTGAGCGCGTGGTAGATCGACCCCGGCTTGGCGTTGGACCACTCGTGGGCGCCCCAGAATTCCAGGTCGTTGCGCACCTGGTAGCCGTGCGCCCGTCCGTGTTGGCGGACCGCGCCGAGGACCAGCAGCCGGATCGCTGACATGAACGTCTCCCTCTGGATAACTTTGACGAGGCTATCACTATGCAAGTTTGACTAGCCGCGCAGTCCTCTGTGCCTCCGCAACGTAATCAAGTTTGACTAATCGGCCGAGGCGTCGTAGTTTGCGATCGCTAGTCAAGTTTGATCACCGACTGAGGGAGGGTGTTTTGTCTGACTACGATCTGGCGATCGTCGTCGAAGGCCTGCGGAAGAAGTACGGGGACAAGCAGGCCCTCGACGGCCTCGATCTCACGGTCCGAGCCGGTACCGTCCAGGGGATTCTCGGCCCGAACGGCGCCGGAAAGACCACGGCCGTACGCATCATGTCCACGCTGCTGCGCCCCGAGGAGGGGCGTGTCGAGGTGGCGGGCCTCGACGTGAGGACCAGGGCCGACGAGGTGCGCTCGCGGATCGGGCTGCTCGGCCAGAACGCCGCCGTCGACGAGGAGCTCAGCGGCCGCCAGAACCTGGAGATGTTCGGTCGCCTCTACCATCTCGGCGCGCGCCGCGCCGGCGCCCGGGCTGATGAGCTCCTGGCTCGGTTCGGGCTCACGGACACCGGTAACAAGGCCATCAAGCAGTACAGCGGCGGCATGCGGCGCCGACTCGACCTCGCGGCCTCGCTCATTTCCCAGCCACAGGTGCTCTTCCTGGACGAGCCCACGACCGGGCTCGACCCCCGCGGCCGTACTGAGGTGTGGAACGCGGTGCGCTCACTGGTCGGCGGCGGCACGACCGTCCTGCTGACGACGCAGTACCTGGAGGAGGCCGACCAGCTGGCCGACCAGATCGCGGTGATCAACCACGGGAAGGTCATCGCGGAGGGGACGGCGGACGAGCTGAAGTCCAAGACGGGCGGCGACCGCATCGACGTGGTCCTGCATGACACGGCCCAGCTGGCCCGCGCGGCCTCTCTCCTGCCCGGTGACGCGGTGGTGGACGAGGACCGGCGGCTGGTCAGCGCCTCGGTCAGCGACCGGATGGCCGCGCTGACAGAGACCGTACGGGCGCTGGAGGCGGCCGGCATCGGGGCGGAGGACATCGCGGTACGCCGGCCGACGCTCGACGAAGTCTTCATGCACCTGACGAAGGAGGACGCCGCATGAGTGCGACGCACGGCGTGAGCACGACACACGCCACGGGTTCGAAGCTGAGCTGGGCGGCCGCCGACTCCTGGACGATGACCAGGCGCGAGCTGGCGCACTGGGCCCGGCAGCCCGTTCAGGTGGTCGTCGGGCTGGTCTTCCCGGTGATGATGCTGCTGATGTTCAGCTACCTGATCGGTGGCGGACAGGGAATCGATGGGGACTTCAAGGCCTACCTGGTCCCCGGCATGCTCACCATGACCATGGCGTTCGGCCTTGAGGCGACCATGCTCTCGGTCACCCAGGACCTCGGCAAGGGGGTCATCGACCGGTTCCGCTCGATGCCGATGAACTCCGGCGCGGTCCTGGTCGGCCGGAGCGTCGCCGACATGCTGCAGTCGGCGGTCGGCCTGACCGTGATGATCGCGGTCGGATACGCGATCGGCTGGCGCTGGCACGACGGATTCGCCTCCTTCCTGGGAGCGGTGGGACTGCTGTTGCTGCTGCGGTTCGCGATGCTGTGGATCGGCATCCACCTGGCGATGGTCGCGGGCAAGCCGGAACTGGTGCAGGCGGTGCAGATCCTGGTCTGGCCGGTCAGCTTCCTCTCCAACGCCATCGCCTCGCCCGAATCGATGCCGTCCTGGCTGGGCGCGATCGTGGAGTGGAACCCGATGTCGGCGACGGCGACCGCGGTGCGCGGCCTGTTCGGCAACCCGGGCGCGGGTGGCGACTCCTGGGCCGCAACCCACGCGGAACTGCTCGCGGTGGCCTGGCCGGTGGCCCTGATCGCGGTGTTCTGCCCGCTGGCAGTGAAGCGGTTCAGGGACCTGAGCCGCTAGCGAACCCGGCTCCGGCCTCCGGTTCGGCTCGCTGGACCGGCCGGGTCCGGAGCCCCCGGCGCGGTCTGCGGTGCAACCGAGGTATCGGCTGCACCGCAGACCGCGCAGAGCAGGCCGCGAACGAGGCGGACGACGCCGGCGTACCTCGCTCCGCGCACCCGTCGTCCGCGCGCGGTGAGGCGTGCCCGGCACCTGGGCGGCGCCGATGCCCCGCTCGATCAGCCACGCGGGCTGGTCCGGTCCGGGGGCGCCGCTGCGCGGCGAGGGCTTCCCGCTCCTCGGCGGTGTTCAGTGCCCGTTCGGCCCGCAGGTAGGTGACCACAGCGGCCCACCCGTCGTGGTGGGCCGCCTCGTACTGCGATGTCGGCGAGGGTGTCAGAGCAGGCTCCCAGACTGCGCGGCCGGCGGTGACCACATGCGGGTCGTCCTCGCAGGAGGCCCGTGAGCTCTCCGAAGGGACCGGGGGCGGCGAAAAACGCTGGGACGTATCCGGTCCCCGCCCGCACAATGAAGGCAATGATCAATACTGCCGAGCACCTGCTCGCCGCCGTGGCCCCGCTCTCGCACGCCGCCCGGCTGCGGTTCACCGCCGTCACCGCCCGCCGCCTCGCCGACCGGGGTGAACTGGCCCCCCTGCTGGCCACGCTGGACGCCCTCGGCCCGTTCGAGCGCCGACTCGCCGCCCTGGCGGCCCTGACCGGCGGCGACGTACCCCACCTGGCCGCCCGGCTCGCCGACCCGGATCCCGTCGTACGCCGCTACGCGCTGCGGGGCGCACGGCTGCTGCCCGTGCCCGACGGGGCCATCGAGACCGCCTTCGACGACGCTCCGGCCGCGATCCGCACCGACCTGGCACGCCTGCTGTGCGAGGGGCGCAGGCCCGAGCTCACCGAGCGGCTCGTCCCGCGCCTGCGCGCCGAGTACGGCGACCGCGACGCGGCCCGGCTGCTGCCCGGCTGCTCCATGGAGTTCGCTGCGCGGATGCTGCCGGAACTCGCTGCCGCGGTCCCCTCCGAGGGCTGGGGACGGCTGGGCCGACGCCATCCGCGGGCCGTGCTCGACCACGCGGACCGCGAGCTCGCCGACCTGCCCTCCCGATGGCGCGACACCTGGTGGGCACGGCACGCCACGGGCATCGGGGCCGCCGTGCCCGCCGCGCCGGAACGCGTCCTCGAACTGCTGGAACGCCACGGCCCGCGACAACTGCCCGGACCGGTGCACGACCGGCTGGCCCTCCTGATCGGGGTCGACGCCGAGCGGGTCACGGGGTGGCTCGCCGCTCCGGACCGCAGCCACGACCGCTGGGAGCGGACCCCGAGCCGGGCGGTCCTGCGGCAACTGGCGGCCGCCGAACCGCCTTCGCTCGCCCGCCTCGCCGCCCACTGGCACCACCGGGAGGCCTTCACCACCCTGCTCACCTTGGTGCCCCCGGCCCACCGACAGGCGTTCGCCGAAGCCGTCGCCGCGGTCGATCCGCGCCGCGGCGAGACCCGGCTGCGGGACCACGTGCTCGCCCTATTGCCCGCCCCGCAGCGGTACGCCGAGGCCGCCGCGAAGATCGAGGAGGGCCGTGCCGAAGGCTGGACGGACTGGGAATTCTGGTCGGCGGCGGCTCTCCTGCCGCCCGAGCGGGCCCGGCCGGAGCTGCTCGCGGGCCTCACCGGCGGCGACGCCGGTGACCGCGAGATGATCTGGAGCGAACTCGCCCGCAACGCCGCCCGCACCAGGGACGCCGCCGTCGTGGCCGAGGTCATGGCCCTGGCCGCGGCCCGGCTGGCCAGCGAGCGCGACCCGGTGCGCGAGAGCGTCCTGGACGACTTCCGAAGCCTGCCCGGGGCACTGTTGGCGACTGCGGTGGCGGTTGCGGATGCCGGTGCGGGTTCGACGGCCGGGCCGTTTGAGCGGCTGTGCCTCGACGCGCTGCGCGCCCGGGACTGCTCGGCCACGACCCGGTCGACGGTGAGCGGCCTGGCCCTGAAGCTGCTCGGCCATGCCGAGGAGGTCCCCGCGGCGCCCGCCGTCCGCATCATCGAGGCGCTGATCGCGCACACCGGCACCGTGGAACTCGGGACGTTGGACCGCATCCTGCGCGCAGGACGGGAGAGCGCCGTCCTCGAAGCCCTTCTGCCATGGCTGGACCGGACCGCCGCCCGGGGCGAAGTGGGGCCCCTTATCGCAACGGCGGAGGCCTTGGGGCGCTGGGCACACCGGCTCCCCGTGCTCCAGGACCGGCTCGCCCGCGCCCTGCGTGCCTGCTCGGACACGGACTTCCCCCGGGTGGTCGCCCTGTGGCTGAGCGACCGGGCGACCCGCGGGGAACGCGTGGCGGAGCTGCTGGCGCAGGAGCCTTCGGCGGCGTTCACGGCGCCGGTGCTCGCCGTGCTCGCCGCCGAACGCACCGACCTCCTGGACCACGCCCTCGTCGAGACACCGCCCCCGGGCCGCTTCCCGCTGCCGGGCACGGTGCGGGAACTGCCCGACCTCCGGTACGCCGACCGATGGGCGCCCCGGCAGCAGGAGGCCGCGGTCGGGCTCGTCCGGGCGGCCGTCACCGACGAGGGTCGGGGCCTGGACGAGCGCGCGGCACTGCTCCGCGCCGTGGTCCGCGTGCCGGAACACGGGCCGGCCCTCGTCCGACGCTACCTGCCCTCCGTGCAGCCCGGCGGCGACGCCGTCGCCGACGGCCTCCCGCCGGTGCTGGGCCGTGCCGCGCTGGAGGCCTCGGGCCAGGGCGACGCCCCGGTCGACGCCCTCGCGAGGCTCCTCGCCCACGCAGGGACCGACGCGGCGTCGACCGCCTGGGCCGCCGTAGGACGCCTCGCGGACCGCGCGCGCCCCAGCCTGGTCACCGCTCTGTTGCGCGACCTGCTGACCCGCGAACACGGGGTGAAGGTGACCGTCCGCAAGTCGGCGGCCCGCCTGGCGGCCCTGCACCTGCCGCCGGAATCCGCCGCGGTGCTGCTCGCCGCGACCGCAAGGGACCCCGACACGCACCCCGACGTACGGATGGCCATCATCGGCCTGGCACCCTCCCTGCTCCCGGCGCCCGCTGCACGGGAGTTGCTGGAGGCGATGGCCGCCGACGGCCCGGCGGCGGCATGGAAGGAATTTCTGAGCCGGTCGCCCCTCGACGTCCCCGCGCCCCACCGCGCCTACTACGGGGCGCTGGTCGCCCGCTTGGCGCGCGTCGAACACCCGGAGGCAGCCGCCGAGGCGGTGTACGCCCTCGCGGACTGGGTCCGCTACGTACCCGCGGCCACGGCGGTCCTGGTCGATCGGTGCACCGACCTTTCGGCCGCCGCGGACACGGACGCCGGGCGGCGCGCCCAGTACAGCCTGTGCACCATCGCGGCCTCCGACCTGCCCCATCCCCTGGGCGGGGTTGAGCCGGGCAGCCTCCTGCACCGGGTCATCACCCGCCTCGTGGAGATCGTCGCCGCGGGCGAGTCGCCGTACTCCAGGGGTGGTCAGGGCGTCGACCTGCCGGCCCGGAGGCGCTTGGAGTCCCTCTTCCAGAGACTGTCCGGCTCGGCCAGGCTGTTCGGATCCCTGGCCGGCCTGCTGGCCGGCGTACCGGCCCTGACACCGATGCGGGCCTCGCTCCTCGTCGAGGCGGTCGACCTCACCGCCTCCGAGCGGGACCTGGTGGCGGCGCTGCGCGAGATCGCGCACGCGGCCGAGGGGCGTCCCGTTCTCGCGGGGCAATTGGCCGAGGCCCTGAACGAAGACCACCGGTACGGGAAGGCGCTGGCCGCCCCGGAGCCCGTGCGCGCCGCCGTCGCCGCCCTGGGGGACGACCTCGCGGAAGGCCTGTTGGCGGTCGCCCTCGGCGCGGCCCTGGGCGCGCGCCAGGGCTGGCCGGACGCATGCCGCCGGGCCGTTCTCGCCCTGCGCGACCATCCCGAACAGGAAGTGCGGGACGCCGCGTACGAGGTGGAGGTGGGCGGGAGCTGAACCCTCAGGGCGGGGCGCACCGGGAACTACCCGCCGGAGGCGATCCGGTACGCCCCCGGCGTCGCCCCTGTCCACCGCCGGAACGCCCGGTGGAAGGCGGTGTCCTACGAGAAGCCCAGCCACGCCGCCAGTTCCGCGATCGACTCCCCGCCCGCCTTCGAACACGCGGCCCGCCGAATCCGTCCAGCGCCTCGCATTGCCGCCAATCCCCGCTCACCCACCGTGACGGCTACTGCGGAGTGCCGCTGGATGCCTCGGGTAGCGGCAACCGATTGCCGGCGCCCGCAAACGGCAGCCCGCCGGGATGGCGTACATCCGCGTCGCGGCCCGGAGGAAGGCGTGCCCGGACCTAGTGCCAAGCGGCAAACCATGGGGCGAGGTGGGCGAGGTGGGCGAGGTGGGCGTGGTGGCTTCATACTGCCCCTCCTGTTGTGGTGGTTCAGGTTGTGGGGCGGCCGCGTCCGGTGGGGTCCCGTGCGGGGGTGGCCAAATCACACCCGATTCCCTGATGGGCCGACCACGGGGGCCAGTTGGGATCGGATGGTTCCGGCGTGGGGCTGCAGGGAGCCGTCGAAGGCGGCGGATCCGATGGTGAAGGCGTCGGCTCCGGCTGATGCCAGTGCCTCTATCTGGTCGGTGCTGCTGATTGAGCCGGCGACGACCAGGCGGCCGGTGGTGGCGGCGCGGGCGGCGCGGACCAGGTCGAGGGGGTCGGCATCGGTGGCTCTGTACGCGAGAAGGTCTATGCCGGCGCAGCCTGCGGCCTCTGCCCGTCGGCAGTCGTCGGCGATGCGGTCCGGGTTGCCGGCGAGGCGGGTGGGGTGCCCGAGGGGTTCTCCGGCGAAGGGCAGGTAGCCGATGGATGTGCCGTGCAGGAGGTTGAGGGTCTCCTCGATCCAGGTACCGCCCATCAGCCAGTCGACGCCGAGTTCGGTGGCTGTCCGTACGGAGGCAAGGGCCTGGTCCCGGTCGGTGCTGACGACTTCGAGGTAGGTGGTGGCGCCCATGTCCTTGATGCGGGTGTGGAGTTGGGCGAGGGTGTCGCGGTCGACGCCGATGTCTTTGAATCCGATGTGGGCGATGCCGAGGTCCGTGATGGTGTCGAGGACATCGAGGCAGTCGGTGACGGTGCGGTCGTCGCGGGTGAGCATGAAGATGAAGTCCACGGTGTCCTTCGGCTCTCTGTTCCGGGGTTGATTCGCGTCGGTGGTCAGGGGCGGTCCGGTGCCCCTGAGGACAGGCGGTCGGCGTGGCGCAGGGCGGTGAGCAGGCTGGTGTGGTCGGCCGTGCCGAGACCTGCGATGTCGAAGGCGGTGCCGTGGTCGACGCTGGTGCGGACGAAGGGCAGGCCGATGGTGATGTTGACGCCGTGTTCGATCCCGAGGTACTTGATCGGGATCAGGCCCTGGTCGTGGTACTGGGCGACCACGGCGTCGAAGGCTCCGGCGCGGGCTCGCATGAAGACGGTGTCGGCGGGCCAGGGTCCGCTGGCCTGGATGCCTTCGCTCCGCGCGGTCTGGATGGCGGGGGTGATGATGTCCACGTCCTCCCGGCCGAACATGCCGTTCTCCCCCGCGTGGGGGTTGAGGCCGGCGACGGCGATGCGCGGGGCGGGCAGGCCGCTGCGCTGGAGTGTGCGGTGGGTGAGGCGGATGATGTCGAGTTCGCGGGCGGTGGTTATCGCGTCGATTGCGGTGCGGAGCGACTGGTGCACGGTGACCAGGACGACCCGCAGCTCGTCGGTGGCCATCATCATCGCGTAGTCCGTGGTGCCGGACAGGTCGGCGAGGATCTCGGTGTGCCCGGGGTAGGGGACGCCGGACATGCGCAGTGCTTCCTTGTTGATCGGCGCGGTCACCAGGGCCCGTACCTCGTCGGCCAGGGCGAGCTGGATACCGCGGCGGACGTACTGGAAGGACGCCGCGCCGGCGCGGGCGTCGAGTGTGCCCCAGGGCAGGTCGGCCGGAAGGCCGTTCTCGGTGAGGACGTCCACCGCGCCGGGCGCGAACGTCGCCTGGTCGACGGATGCGACCGGGCGGATGGTGAGGTGCGTGCCGGCGATCCTGTCGGCGCGGGCGAGGACGTCCACGTCGCCGATGACGACGACGGGCACGGTGCGCCGGGGATCGGCACACGCTTTGAGGGTGATCTCGGGGCCGATTCCGCAGGGGTCGCCCATGGTGATGGCGATCGGGGTCATGCGTGCCCTCCTGGGTCGAGGGGATGTCGGATGAGGTGGCACAGGCGCAGGAGCATGGCGTCGTCGCCGAAGCCGCCCGCCTTGATCAGCACGGGGAGGGGGAGCTGCCCAAGCAGAGTTCCGCGGGCGACGCCGGGTTCGGGTTCGTCGAGCAGGCGGATGCCGGTGGCACCAAGGACGTGGAGCACGGTCGCGGCCGTTTCTCCCCCGGTGACGACGAGCGCGTCGACCGTGTGCTGTTCGGCCAGCGCCTGGACGACTGCTGCCAGAGAGCGGGCGAGTGCTCGTGCGGTCCGTGGCGCACAGCGTTCATCAGGTGTTTGCAGGGTGAGGACGGGGGCCGTCAGGCCGCTCAGCGTCTCCACTGCCGTGCCCGGATCGCCGCTGACGGTGATCCCTTGGACGTCCACCCGGGCACGGAGCGCGGCCAGTTGCCGCCGGGTCGCCGGGTTGGCGCTGCCGACGACGATCAGTGGGCGTCGGGCCGGCGCGGGCACCGAAGCAGCGCCACCAGCGCGTGCGCACCTTCGGGCCAGGGCGGCCGCCAGCCCCGGGGAGCCGACCCACAGCACGTCGTCGAGGCGCGGCACCGCTGCCACCAGGCGGTCGAGGTCGCCGTCTGCCGCGGCCGAGTAGACGATCAGGCCGTCGCTGTCGATCAGTTCGGGCAGTTCGGCCGCCTGGTCCGGCCCGGCCAGAACGGCCTCCGGGAACAGCGTCGCCAGGTCCGAGCACCGCACGGGGTGTACCGGGTCGCGGGCGAAGTCGCTCTCGTGGACCGGTACACCCCGCACGTACTGGACTCCCTCCACCGTCACCCTGCCCTCCGCCGGGAAGCCCGGAGCGATGACGACGGCCCGCCTCCGCGATCCCGCCCACGCAGCCCGGACCTCTGTCGCGACATGACCGCGCAGGGTGGAATCCACCGTTTTGAAGAGCAGCTCGGAGTCGGCGAACAGGCGCGCCGCCCGCCACGTACGCGCGGTGGCGGTTTCCTCGTCCAGTGCGCGGCTCCCAAGGTCGACCGCGGTCACGCCCGTGGCGTGCCGCGGCACCACTGCCGGGGTGGAGAGCAGGATCCGGGCATCGTGGCCGGCCCGGCGGAACGGCGCGGCACCGTCCCCGGCGCTGGTGAGGTCATCCGCCAGGATGGCGATGCCCGACCGCACGTCGTTGCGGAATGTCATGCCCCACCTCTCCATAGGTCAGCGTTTCTCGTGACTGGATCAATAGTCATTCAGGCAAAAGGGCAGGACAAACGATTCATTCTCACGAGAACTGTGAATAAAATTCACGCATGCGATGGTCGGCTCTTCCGCCTCTGAATGCTCTGCTGCCCTTCGAAGCGACCGTCCGGCACGCGAGCATGACCGTGGCGGCCCAGGAACTGCATGTGACGCACGGCGCGGTGAGCCGACAGGTCCAGAACCTGGAGCGGTCCCTTGGGATATCACTGTTCGAGCGACAGACACGCGCCCTGCGCCCGACCCCGGAGGCTCGCCAGCTGGCGGCCGTCGTCCGGGACGCACTCGATAAGATCGATGCGGCAGCCCGGCAGATCTCGCACCGCACACCCGCAGGACCGCTCACCCTCTCGTGCGAGCCCACACTCCTGATGCGGTGGCTCATTCCCCGGCTGCCCGATCTGGCCGTGAACGTGCCGGACGTCACCGTCCACCTGTCCGCAGGCGGCGGCCCCGTCTTCTTCGAGCGGGACAACATCGACCTCGCGATCCGCCGAGATGATTTCCCGTTCCCCGAAAAGGTGAGCCGGACCCGCTTGTTCGCAGAGCGGATCGGACCCGTCTGCCGGCCCGATCTCGCGGCCCGCCTGACCGGCGCCGCCGACGTGTCGAAGGCAGCCCTTCTGCACACCGACACACGACCGCAGGCGTGGGACGACTGGCGACGCATCACCGGCATGAAAGCAGAGCCCGCCTCCCAGCAGACCCTGGAGCACTTCTACCTGACTCTCCAGGCTGCCGCGGCCGGCGTCGGGGTCGCGATCGCCCCGTACGCCGTCGTCCGCGACGACCTGGAGCGAGGACAACTCGTCGCACCCTTCGGTTTCGTCCCCGACGGCACCAGCTACCACCTCCTCAGCCGTCAACCACCCGAGCAAGACGCACGCGTCCGCCAGCTGACGGCATGGCTGCGGACCCGGACGACCCAGCTCGAAACCGATTCTGATGAGGCGTGACCACCGGACTGCTCCGAGACCAGGGTCGGAGGCACCGAGGGCCGCGGTGCCGCCATCCTGCCCGTCGATGAGCGCGAGCACGATGTCCTGGACGAGGACGTCGCCCGCGTCTCCCCGCTCAAGCACGCGAACCTCAACGTGCTCGGCCGCTACAGCTTCCGCTCCTCCACCCCGGTCGACGGCGGCCTGCGCCCGCCGCGCGTCCCGGGTGCGGGCGGCCTGGTCGTCACCGACTTCGCCGCACCGCACGTACAGGTGACCGTCGAGCTCTACGAGCAGCGCGGCCCGCTCCAGGTGCTCGCGGACGTGGTCGGCGGAGGTGAGCTCCTGGTATCCCAGGCGTCACGGACCCGCTGGTGCACGGTGGGCAGTTCGTGCTGCACCAGCGGCCAGGCGTAGCCGGTGCGGGTAGGTGTGCGACACGGAACGCCTCCCATGTGCCGCCCTCCGGCCCGGTCAGCCGTACATCGCCACGCGGTACAGAGTCGCAAGCGCGTCGTCGATGGGATGGGGCTGCGGCTTGCCGGAGGAGTCGAGCCTGTTCCACCTCTGCATGTTCACCGCGACCGCCATCTGCCGCTTGCCGTCGGCACGGGTCATGGCCAGCGCTCCACCACCCCAGACCGTGCCGCCATGGCCCCAGAAGGTGCCCTGACCGGGACCTTCCATCGGGTACAGGCCGAGGCCGTAGTCGATCGTCTTTCCCTCTTGGGAGATGACCGGGCCGATGCGTTGCATCTGCGCCAGCGACGACGGGCTGACGATCTCCCCGGCCAGCAGCAGGCCGAAGAAGCGGTTGAGGTCCGCGACGGTCGATATCAGCGAGGCCGACGGCCCCGCGTATGACATGTCGTAGACGCTGTAGTCGCGCGGCGGGTCGATCATGCCGAACCACGCCTCGTAGAGCTGCGAGTGCGGCCCGTCGACGTACGGTCCGGCGGGGAGTTCGGTGTCCCGGAGCCCGGCGCGCTCGATGACGTTGCGGGTGATGTACCGCTCGGCCGCAGTGCCCGTCACCTCTTCCAGGAGTTGAGCGAGGAGCCGGTAGTTGGTGTTGGAGTACACCCCCGGAGTACCGCCCGGGGCGCCGACGGCAGGTGCGGTGACCCCCATCTCGATCAGTTCAACGGGGTCGAACCGCGTGAACCGGTGGTCGTCCAGGCTCTGGGGCCCGGTTTCCGCGACGACGGGCATCCCCTTGAGGGAGGGGTAGGCGTACGGGAGGTACTCGGCGAGGCCGCTGGTGTGGTTGATCAGCATCCGGACCGTGATCGCGTCACCGCGTGCTCCGGGAACCAGCTTCGGAAGGTACTGGCCGATCGGCGCGTCGAGACCGATCTGACCGCTCTCGACCTGCTGCAGAACCGCGGCGGCGGTGAAGGTCTTGGTGATGCTGCCGACGCGGTGCCGCATGTCGGCGGTGACGGGGCGGCCGGTGGCGACATCGGCGACCCCGGCGGCGCCGCGCCAGACCTGTTCGCCGTCTCGCACCTCGGCGAACAGGCCCGGCATCCCGGCGCGGTGGACGTTCTCCATGGCGGCGTTCAGCGCCGCGCAATCCAGTGGGTTCTTCACGTCATGCGTCCTTTCGTGTTCCCCGGGGTGAGCTCCGCATCGGTCGCCTGACCCGGACAACAGGGCACGAGTGGCATACCGGCCCGCCCGGCATGCTCATGTCCTCATTATGCACGCGGTGCGTGCAACACCAAGTGCACAGGTAGGCTGAGATCTGACGAGAGGAGCAAGATGGCAGGTCGAAGGCGTTGGACGACCGAAGAGATCCTGGATGCGGCGGCGGAGCTGCTGCGCACGAGCGACGCGGATTCGTTCAGCGTGCGCAAGCTGGCCGCGGCCCTCGGGACCGATTCCTCCAGCCTCTACCGGCACTTCCGCAGCAAGACCGAACTGCTGCGCGCGGTCGCCGACCGGATTCTCCTGGCCGCGATGGACGGCTACCGCCCCGAGGGTGACTGGAAGCAGCGCATCACCGCCCTGGCCCTGCGCGTGAGAGAGGCCTTCGGACAGCAGCCCCAGCTCGCCGCGGTCTGGGGACGCTACGCATCAGGCGGCGCCGGCTCCCGGCTGGTCCTGGAAGAGGTGCTGCAGGCCCTGCGCGCGTCGGGGCTGCCCGACGAGGAGATCCCGGCGCGCTACCACCGGCTCGCGGTCCTCATCGCCGCGCTGATCGCCTCCGAGGCCGGGGTCAGCACCATCACCCCAGAAGAGTACGAACAGGGCATGGAGCTGTTTCGCGTCGCGGTACTCGGCGCCGACCCCGAACGCTTCCCGGCGCTGGCTCACTTCGCCCGCGACGTCCGCCCCCTCGGGGCGGACCGCCGCGCCGCCTTCGAAGAGATCCTCGCCGCCCAACTCGCCCACATCGAGGCAGCGATCTGCCCGAGCTGACCGACCGGCTCGGGAGCGTCGGCAAACGATGGCGAGCTCGCTCCGGCCTGGCCCTTCCCGGTGCGTTGCCGGCCGGACAGCCACCGTCCCAGCGCTGTTTCGAGGGCCGGGGGGCGCGTGCCGGTCTGCATGACCGATGGTTGAACCCACGGGCCCGCATGAAGCGGCGAACGCATCAACGCACACGCTCCGAAACTACCGAGGATCGGCTGCCGGCGCCCCGTTCGGAATGGCTCCACCCGCGACCACCCACAGTCTCGCCACGGCCACCCGAACACGGTTCCATCAATGGTCGGTTGCGCGGGCCCGGCGCGGGCCCGGCGCAGCCTGTCGGTAACATCGGGCCCATGCAGCGCACGACCGTCGACGGTGTCACCGTTCTGTGGGCCCAGGGCCCGGCTTCCCTCAGCGCGGCGCTCACCTTCGGGTGCGGCGCCCGGGACGAGAGTTTCCGCACCATCGGAGTCACCCACCTCATCGAGCACCTGGCGATGAGCACGCTGCCCCGGCTGCACCACGAGCACAACGCCTCCGTCGACCTGGAAGCCACCCGCTTCACCGCTTCCGGACGCCCGGAACAGATCACGGCCTTCCTGACGGCGGTCTGCGCCGCCCTTTCCGACCTGCCGCTGGACCGGATCCAGCACGAGGCCGGCATCCTGACCGCCGAGGCGTCCTCGGTCACTTCCCCGGCCGCCGCCTTCCTGCTCAACCAGCGGTTCGGGGCCCGAGGGCCCGGCCTCGCGCCCTATACCGGGCCCGGCTACGACCGGCTCTGCGCGGACACCGTCCGGGCCCACGCCGCCGCGTACTTCACCCGCGTGAACGCCGTCCTCCAACTCACCGGCCCTCCGCCCGAAGGCCTGCGGCTACCACTGCCCGAGGGCCGGCCGCCGCAACGCACGACCCCGGCCGCACGTACCGGTGCGTCCTGGGACGAGGCGCCGATCGAGGGCGCCGCCATCGCCCTGACCATGCCCCTGGGCTCACCGGCCGCCGCTCTCGGTCTCGCGCTCTTCGAGCACCGGCTCACGGAGCTCGCACGGCACCGCCGCGGCCTGAGCTACGGGGTCCAGGTCGAGTCAAGCCTGCGTGACGAGCACACCCTGGACCACCTGCTCTCACTGGACTCCCGTCCCGGGCAGGAAGCCGAGATAGCGGACCTGCTCTGGCAGGAAGCACTGCGCCTGGGCCGGAAGCTGCCCACCGAGGCCGAGCTCAAGGAGGAGATCGAGGGCTTCCGGGAAAGCTACGAGGACCCGCGCGCGGTGGAGGCGGAGCTGGACCGGGCGGCCTCCTCCCAGCTGTTCGGACTGCAGTCGCGGGACGCCGCAGCCCGGCTGGCCGCCTTGCGTGCCGTCGTGCCCGAGGACGTACGTGCGTGCTTCGCGCAAGCCCTGGCCACCGCGCAGCTGGGCGTGGCGCCGGATGTCGAGCCCCGGTTGGCTGCCCTGGACGGACGGCCGCTGCCTCGGGGTGCTTGCTGGGAGCACGGAGGGCTGCCCGCGGGCGAGGTGTTCCGGCCGCCGCTGCTGGCGCGCGCGAAGTACGGCGCGGCACGCCGGTCTCGGCTGGTGCTGACCGGCGACGGTGTGGCGGAGCTCGACGGGGACGGGCGACTGCACCGAATACGCTTTGACGAGATCGTCGGCCTGGAGCGGGACGGTGAAGACCGCACGCTCTTCGGGGCGTCCGGCTGCCTGATGGAGCTTTCGCCCCAGAAGTACAGCGGGTGCGGCAAGGTGATCCGGGCGGTGGACGCCGCGGTGCCGGCCAGCCTCGCGTACGAGGTCTCGGCCCTGGCGCCGCAGGACCCCGAGAAGACGTAGTTCAGCCGGTTCCTGATGATCTGCGGCACCCTGAGAGCAGGGTCGGTCAACGAAGCGGTACTCCGAACGGCGATGGACGTGGAATCCCCAGGCCGTGACGGCCGACCTGTACCCAGGGGGCATGCTGCCTTCAATGCCGATGATGACCACGAACCGCTGCACCCGGCCCTCACCGACCTGCGGGCACGTATCAGGGCGAGCGGACGCCAGGCGCTGCTCGGGTCGGGAGGACTGCCCGAACACCACCGTGCCTGCGAGGGCGCCCTCTCACCGCCCCCGAGGGGCCGGAAGCTCGGGAGTACGCGTCGGGTGCGATCCCTACCTGCTGGTAGGCCCCGCATGCCAGGCGTCCGGCGATGATGGCCTACCAGCGGGATGTCGCGGTACTCCCTTGGGTCGCCGGTGTCCGGCCGCCTCGCCGGGTGCGGCGGCGCTCAAGGAAGGCAGGCTTCGACCGCGCCTGTTTCCTTCGATTCATGGGCAATTCCGACACCGGCCGGGCCTTTCAAAAGGGTACAAGTGATGACATTCAGTGAGATTCGGGCGCCCCTGAGTGACCCGCCCCATAGGACCCACGTCACATACGAACCGGGCTAGTAGATCCCGAAAGGCCCGATCCCGCTTCCTGGCACCGGCTCCCACCTGCATGGATCCCTCCGGGTCCGCCAGGAGGTCGGCGGTCCCCGGCTGCGAAGGTCCTTAGTAAGAGGGGTCGTTGCCAGGCCGTCGGGGCGTCTGTAGAACTGGATGAGTCGCAAGGCGGCAGGGGTGCTTCACCCGCCGCCGATGAATCCCTCTCCTCCGCGTGAGTGGCTCACGCATGTCTTCGGCATGCCGCGACCGTCCCTGTTCCCTTCGGAAGGTCAGTCCGTGTCCAACGCCGTCATCCGCCGCATCGCCGCTTCGAAGAAGACCCTCGTGGGCTCGGCTCTCGCCCTGGGCGTCGCCGGTTCCATGCTCGCCGCCGTT